>NZ_JBHUUX010000024.1:21468-76622 GCF_042670845.1 Promicromonospora sp. NPDC057138
TACTTTAACCCCCTGCCCCCCGCCGCCACGAAGCCCCTGTTCTACCGACTGTCCCGCCCGCCCCGCCGGCGCCCTGCCCACTGCGGTGGGCCTCGACGACGGCGGGCACCTCTTCGTTCGGATCCCCGATGCTGCTCTCGGGCGCAGGCGCGCTCCTCCTCGGTGGTGCGGTCGGCTTCGTCGTCGGACGGCGCAGCCGCCCCGCCCCGAACGCCTCCATCGGCGATGAAGCACACCCGGGCGACGAACCGTCGTCCGACGTGTGAGCGCACTGGCCGGCCTGGTTCGGAGTAGAGCTCGGAGCGCAGGGCGCGGCTGAGCGTGCTCCTGAGCGTCAGCGAGCGGAGCCCGACGCGCGCGAGGCGGTCGCGGCCGGCGGACCGACGTCGGCCCCGGGGCGGCGGCTGCGGGCCACCACCGCGGCACCGGCACCGGCGGCGACGAACAGAGCGGCCAGACCGAGCCAGCCCACGGTCCCGTGCTCGATGGCCGTGGCGGTGACGAGCGCCGGTGCGACCATCGACGCGAGGGCGTAGCCGGTCTGGCTGAGGCCCTGGTACGCGCCGGCGCGGCGGGGGTCGGCGAGCTCGAAGGCCATGCCCCAGCCGCCGGCTTCACCGAGGATCTCTCCGACCGAGTGGGCGAGGGCTGCCACCACCAGCAGGACGCAGGCGCCCACGAGGTTGCCGTACCCGGCCAGCGCGTACAGGACGCACGCGAGCGCGAGCAGCCACGACGCGCGCCGGACGGTGATCCCCGCCCGGCGCACGTCGTGCGTGCCGCGCGATGCGCGCACCTGGAGCGCGGCCACCACGACGGTGTTGAGGACGAGCAGCACCGCCACCATTGCGGTCGGCGCCTCGGTGGTGGCGACCCAGAGCGGGACGCCGACGGTCTGGAGGCCGAAGTGCATGGCGATGACGGCATTGCACGCCACGCTCGCGACGTAGGTGCGGTCCCGCAAGGGAGACGGCCCGCGTGGTGCGTCGGTCGTCTGCTCGTCGGCGGAGTGCTCGGTCATCCTGGCGGCGAGCTCGGGCACTCGGCGGCCGAGCCGCGCGAGCGGCACGGTGGCGAGCAGGAGCAGAGCGCCGACGGCGAGCATCGCCGTCTGGTAGGCGGCAGGCGTGTCGACGAGGAGGGCGGCAGCGGCCGCCACCGTGCCCAGGCCGATGAAGACGTTGGTGACCACGCGCATGCGGGCCCGCACCTCGACCCGCTCGGGCCCGGTGTACCAGCGGGCGAGCATCGCCTGCTTGGACGAGCTGCTCGCGGACCGCATGCCCACGGCGACGCACGCGACGAGGGTGAACACGACGGCGTCCGGGGCGAGGGTGTAGGCGAGCATCGCCGCCCCGTTCAGGCCCGTGGCCCAGGCCTGGACGCGGTGGGCGCCGACCCGGTCCGACAGCCTGCCCGCGGCGTAGGCAGCCAGGACACCCACACCGCCGGCGATACCCAGCCCGAGGCCGACCGTCGTGGGGCCGAGCCCGATGACGCGGGTGAAGTACAGCGCGCTCACGGTGTAGAAGACACCGCTGGACAGCGCGAACGCCATGGTGCTGAGGGTCAGGGAGCGCGCGACGCGGTCGCGAGGGAAGAAGGTCTGCTGCACGCCCCTTTCTCCGTCGTGCGAGAGGCTCGGAGCAACTGATGTAGCGTCCAGCTTCATGGAACGCGCACGGACCGGCGGCGGGCTGATCGAGTACGAGCTCGCCGGGATGGACGTCGCCGACGTGCGTTTCGCGGTATCGCCGCTCACCGAGCTCACGCTGTCGCTCCGCACGTTCCGTGACCCCGGCCGGTACCCCGTTCACCTGCCCTGGCTGCAGCGCACCGAGCGCGCCCGTTCGGCGCTGGACCTGCCGGTGCTGCGGGCCCTGACCAACAGCGTTCTGTGGACGCCCGACTACCTCACGCCCCGGCCGTACAGCCCGCTCACCCGGATCGGGGACGAGCTGGACGCCATCGAGAACGTCCCGGTGCCGCGCGTGGTCGGCGACCTGCGCGCCGTCCACCCCGGCGACCTGCCCGCGGCGCTGCGCGGCGACCCCGAGGCCGTGCGTGCGCGCATCACCGCGGCGCTGCGGGCGTACTGGGATACCTGCTTCGAGCCCTGGTGGCCGCGCATGCGGTCCGTCCTGCAGGCCGACGTCGTCCACCGCGGGCAGGTCATGTCCGCCTATGGGATGGCGTCGATGTTCGCCGACCTCAGCGAACGCGTCCGGCTCGTCGACGGCGTCGTGCGGGTGCGGCTGGCCAGCGACGCCTGGTTCCGGAGACCCACCACCGGCGAAGGGCTCACCCTCGTGCCGACGCTGTTCTCCCGGGGAGCGACGACCCCGATCTCGCCGGACGAGCCGCCCGTGATCATGTACGGCGCACGTGGCGTGGGGACCCTCTGGCAGACCGAGCCCCACCAGTCGCCGAAGGCGCTCGCGAGCCTGGTGGGCGCGACGCGAGCCGGCCTGCTCACGGTCCTGGCGACGCCGGCGTCGTCGACCGAGCTGGCGGGCCGGCTCGGCGTGACGACGTCCGCGGTCAACCAGCACCTGCGCGCGCTGCGCGCCGCCGGACTGCTCACCAGCGCACGCCATGGGCGCTCGGTCCTGTACCTGCGCTCCGAGCTGGGCGACGCCCTGGTCGCCGGGGTGTCGTAGCGACAACGATCACCGGCGGGAGTGGCCGTCGCCGAGTGGCGACGGCCCCCGCGGACCTGCGGCCTGCGTCGGTCAGAGCACCGTGTTGTCGTTGGCGGCGTTCTCCTCCATGGTCAGCACGATCTTGCCGGTGGTGCGGCCGGTCTCGCCGAGGGCGTGCGCCTTGGCGGCCTGGGCGAGCGGGAACGTGGCCTCGATGTGGGCGCGCAGGGCGCCGGTCTCGGCGAGGTCGGCGATGGCCCGCATCCCGGCGTGGTCGGCCTCGACGAGGAGGGCCTCGAAGCGGATGCCCCGCTCGGCGATCTCGGCCAGCTCGGCGGGGTCGATGGGCACCACCGGAAGGATCGAGATGAGGGTGCCGCCCGGGCGCAGCACGGCGAGGGAGCGGGCGCGGCCGACGGGGTCGATCGAGAGCGGGTCGAGGACCACGTCGACGTCGCTGACGACCTCGGTGAAGTCGACCGAGCGGTAGTCGACGGCCTCGTCCACGCCGATCGACCGCAGGAAGTCGTGCTTGGCGGCGCTGGCGGTGCCGATGACGTACGCCCCGCGGGCCTTGGCGATCTGCACGGCCAGATGGCCGACGCCGCCGGCCGCGGCCTGGATGAGGACCCGCTGCCCGGGCTGGACGTCGGCGGTGTCGACGAGCGCCTGGTAGGCGGTCAGAGCGGCGAGGGGCAGGGCGCCCGCTTGGACATGGTCGATGCCGGCCGGCTTGAGGGCGAACGAGCGGGCGGGCGCGGTCACGTACTCGGCGTGGGAGCCGACCCCGTAGGGGTAGGGCAGCATGCCGAAGACCTCGTCACCCGGCTTGAACACGGTGACGCCGATGCCGACGGCCTCGACGACCCCGGAGACGTCCCAGCCGAGGACGAGCGGCAGGCGGTCGAGGGTCGCGACCCGGGCGCGGTTCACCCAGTCGGTCGGGTTGACGCCGGCCGCGCGCACGGCGACCAGGATCTCGCTGATGCCCGGCACGGGCCGGGGAAGCTCGACGTCCTTGAGTACCTCGGGGGAGCCGTGGGTGTCCTGCTGGATGGCGCGCATGGTGGCGACGTCGGTGTGTGTCATGCCTCCAGCGTCGCCGTCGCCGTCGTCGAGTACCATGGCATGATCGCCAACTTTCGACGGGATCCTGCCATGGCAAGCGTTCATCGAGTAGTAGTTCTCGCCATCGACGGCGCCTATCCCTTCGACCTGGGCATACCCAGCCGGGTCTTCGGCGACGTGGACGGCCGCTACGAGGTCCTCACCTGCTCGGTCGATGGCCGCCCGGTCCGCACCAACTCCGACTTCTCGATCACCGTCGAGCACGGTCCGGAGGCGCTGCGCACGGCCGACACCGTCGTCATCCCGCCCTTCGTCACCACCGCCATCACCCGGGAGATGCCGGCGGCGCTGCTGGAGGCGCTCGGGTCCGTGCGCCCCGGAACCCGCCTCGTGTCCATCTGCACCGGCGCCTTCGTCCTCGCCGCCGCCGGGCTGCTCGACGGCCGGCCGGCCACCACCCACTGGGCGCTCGCGGACCTCTTCCGCGCCTGGTACCCCCAGGTCGCGCTCGACCCGGACGTCCTGTTCATCGACGACGGCGACGTGCTGACCTCGGCCGGTGCCGCCTCCGGGCTCGACGTCTGCCTGCACATCATCCGCAAGGACCACGGCAGCGAGGTCGCCAACCAGGTGGCCCGCATGTGCGTGGCACCCCCGTGGCGCGACGGAGGTCAGGCGCAGTACATCCAGCACCCCGTGCCCGAGGCCACGAACAGTGGAGTTGCGGTCTCCCGCGAGTGGGCCCTGGAGCACCTCCACGAGCCCATCACCCTGGCGGACCTCGCCGAGCGCTCCCGCATGAGCCTGCGCACCTTCGCCCGCCGCTTCAACGACGAGGTCGGCATGAGCCCGGGACGCTGGCTGATCCGGCAGCGCGTCGACCGGGCACGACACCTCCTGGAGACCACCGACCAGCCGGTGGACGAGGTCGCCTACCAGGTCGGCTTCGCCGGCGGCACGTCGCTACGGGAACACCTGCACGCCGCGATCGGCGTCTCGCCGCTCGCCTACCGGCGCACCTTCCGGGGAGCCCTGGCCCAGGCCCGCTGACCTGCGGTCCTGCTCTCCGGAAAGGACCGTGCCGACCGGTGAGGCAACGGAGATGCAGCAGTGCTGCGTGCCCGTTGCCTACCCCAGACTCAGGCCGCTTCGACGGCGGTGATGAAGCCGGCCGCGGCGAGGGTGAGCAGGGTGGTCCACAGCACTATCGCGATCACCTGCCAGGTGATGACCCAGCTCCTGCTGACCCCGGAGGCGACGAGCGTGGCGGCGGTGAGCTGGGTCGGCAGCGCGAGGGGACCGAGGAGACTCGCTCCGGGGACGCCGAACCGCACCAGCCACCGGCGCAGCCGCGCGCGGCCCTTGGCACGCCGCCCGGAAGAGTTCTCGTCGTCCTGGCCAATCGGCATCCGGCCGTCCTGCGTGCGGTTGTCCGGCCCGTCGGCCGTCAGCGTCGTGGTGCCGGACGGCGTGGTCGCCGCAGCGGCGGTGCGACGGGCCCGGCGCGCCAGTGCGGCGTCGCGGACGCGCGAGCTGAGCAGCACCACGAGCACCACGCAGATGATGTTGCCCGCCGCGCCCGAGACTCCGGCGACCAGCGGGTGGATGCCCGCGAACACACCCAGCGCCGCGGATCCCTCACCCTCGATGTAGGGGATCGCGCCGGCGAGAGCGACGATGAGCGGCTGCACGAGCTCTGGCACTCGCGCGACAAGCTCCTGGAGCCCCTCGTAGGGGTTGACGTCTGGCATGTGCGTCTCCTTCGATCGGGCGCCGGGTGGGCCGGCGATGACCAACGCACGTCAGTAGAAACCGTGTCCTCGGAACACGGTCAACCACTCGGGACCAGACAGCGGCGCGGTTCACAGGGAGCGCCGGACCTGACCGGCTGACCGCGTTCAGCCCTCCGTGGCGGCGAAGCCGTTCTTCGCGACGGTCGACCACGTCCGTCGGCTACCGCGTCCGTCGTTCGGGCTCCGGCGGGCCGATCACGGTGCGGCCGACGGCGGCCCTGCGGGGATCGGCTCCTCGAACACCAGCAGCGTGTGCGTGTTCACGATGCCCTTCATGCCCTGGATCTGGTCCAGGATCAGGTGCCGGAGATCGGCGTTGTCCCGGGCGCGGACGAGCAGGACGAGGTCGAACTCCCCACCGACCAGCCCGATGTGGTCGACGCCCCGCAGGGTGCGCAGCTCCTCGCGGACCGAGCGCCACTGCGACTGCTCCAGGTTGACCGTGACATAGGCCGACGTGCCCAGGCCGGCCAGCACCGGATCGATGTCCGCGCTGTAGCCACGGATGACCCCGGTGGACTCGAGGCGCTGCACTCGCGCGTAGGCGTTGGCCCGCGAGATGTGCAGCTTCTCGGCCAGCGAGCGCATGGACATCCGGCCGTCGCGGCGCAGCTCGTCGACGATGCGCTGGTCGACGTCGTCGAGGCCTCCGGCCACTTGTCTCGCAGCCACGCCCTAACTCCTCTCTGAGTTGGACATGTGGATCCCATTGCCTTGATATTGCTGGACGTTCTCTCGGATCCTCACCGTTGATGGAATCCGAATGAGAGTTTGACCAGTATATCTATATGACGAGTGACGCAGATCTCATGTTGCCGTCCCGGGAGCAGATCATGCTCCTGGATCCGGACGGCCGCCCGACGGCCGCCGGCGAGGCCTCGCTGCCCGCGGCCGACGAGCTGCTCCGGGGTCTCGCGGGCATGATCGCCGCCCGCCGCTTCAACGAGCAGGCCAGCGTGCTGGTCCGGCAGGGGCGCCTGGCCGTGTACCCCTCGTCGTACGGGCAGGAGGCCTGCCAGGTCGCCGCCGCCCAGGTGCTCAGCGATGGCGACTGGCTCTTCCCGACCTATCGGGACACCGCGGCAGTCGTTGCGCGAGGTGTCGACCCGGTCGAGGTACTGGGGCTGCTCAAGGGCGACTGGCACTCGGGGTACGACCCGTACGAGCGCTGCGTCGCCCCCCTGACGACCCCGCTCGCGACGCAGCTCCCGCACGCGGTGGGAGTGGCCCATGCCGCTCGGTTGCGTGGGGAGAGCACAGTGGTGCTCGCGATATGCGGCGACGGCGCCACGAGCGAGGGCGACTTCCACGAGGCCCTGAACTTCGCGGCGGTCTTCCGGGCGCCGGTCGTCTTCTTCGTCCAGAACAACCAGTACGCGATCTCGGTGCCGCTGGCCCGGCAGTCGGCAGCGCCGTCATTGGCACACAAGGGCGTGGGCTACGGCATCCCGGGAGAACAGGTGGACGGCAACGACCTCGCGGCGCTCCTCGCCGTCCTGTCCGCGGCGGTCGGCCGCGCGCGGGCCGGCGCGGGGCCCCAGCTCGTCGAGGGACGCACCTACCGGATCCAGGCGCACACCAACGCCGACGACGCGAGCCGCTACCGGTCCGACGACGAGGTCGCCGAGTGGGCGGCCAAGGACCCGCTGGCGCGGCTGGAGGCATACCTGCGCGCGGAGAGAATCCTGGACGACGCCCGGGCCGCCGCCTTCGCCGACGCCGCCGAGGAGGTCGCCCGGCGCACGCGGGACGGGATCAACGTGGACGTCGAGCCGGACCCCGACGACCTGTTCGGCTTCGTCTACTCCCGGCCGACGCCGCAGCTCGTCGAGCAGCGCGACATGGTCCGCGACGAGCTGAGCCGGGACGCGACGAGCCGAGGGGAGGCCCGCTGATGACCAGCATCGCGGTGGCGCACGAGACGCTCAGCACGGCTCAGGCGATCAACCGGGCCCTGCGCGACGCGCTGGCCGAGGACCCCACGGTGCTCGTCTTCGGGGAGGACGTCGGCCCGCTCGGCGGCGTCTTCCGGGTGACCGACGGGCTCACCGCCGAGTTCGGCGAGGAGCGCTGCTTCGACACCCCGCTCGCGGAGGCCGGGATCGCGGGCTTCGCCGTCGGCCTGGCCATGAACGGCATGCGACCGGTGATCGAGATGCAGTTCGACGCCTTCGCGTACCCCGCCTTCGAGCAGATCGTCAGCCACATCGCCAAGATGCGGAACCGGACCCGCGGCCGGGTCGCGCTGCCCCTCGTCATCCGGGTCCCGTACGCCGGCGGGATCGGCGGCGTCGAGCACCACAGCGACTCGTCGGAGGCGTACTACGCGCACACGCCCGGCCTGCACGTCGTCGCGCCGTCGAACCCCGCGGACGCGTACTCGCTGCTGCGCGAGGCGATCGCCTCGCCCGACCCAGTGGTCTTCCTGGAACCGAAGAAGCTCTACTGGACGAAGGGCGAGGTCGCCCTGGGCGCCGGCCGGGAGCCGGGCATCGGCACGGCGGTCGTGCGTCGCGCCGGTACCGACGCGACGCTCATCGCCTACGGCCCGGCCGTGCCGGTCGCGATCGAGGCCGCCGACGTCGCCGCGCGCGAGGGCCGCAGCCTCCAGGTCGTCGACCTGCGCTCGATAGTGCCGTTCGACGACGCGACGGTCTGCGCGGCCGTCGAGTCGACCGGGCGCGCCGTCGTCGTCGCGGAGGCCGCGGGGTTCGCCAGCGTCGCCGCCGAGATCGCGGCCCGGGTGAGCGAGCGCTGCTTCCACTCGCTGGCGGCGCCGGTGCGGCGCGTCACGGGCTTCGACATCCCGTTCCCGCCGCCGAAGCTCGAGCACCTCCAGCTGCCGTCGGTCGACCGGATCCTCGACGCCGTCGACGACCTGCAGTGGGAGGACGCATGACCGGCAACGCTACCGAGCAGAACTTTCTCCTGCCCGACCTCGGCGAGGGGCTGACCGAGGCCTGCGTGGTGCAGTGGCTGGTCGCCGAGGGCGACGTCGTCGCCGTCGACCAGCCGGTGGCGGAGGTCGAGACCGCCAAGTCGGTGGTCGAGGTGCCGAGCCCGTACGCGGGCCGGGTCAGCACGCTGCACGCCGCCGAGGGCGAGACCGTCGACGTCGGAAAGCCGCTGATCACCGTGGTTGCCGGGAGTGCTGACTTGGCTGAGCCGGAGCCCGCACCTGCACCTGCTGGCTCGGGCAACGTACTGATCGGTTACGGCACCTCGGCGCCCGGCGCCCCGGGCCGGTTGCGTCGCCCGCGCGAGTCTCGGCCGACGGCGCAGGCCGTCGCCGGGGCCTCGGACAGCCGGCCGGTGAAGGTGATCTCGCCGCTCGTCCGGCGGCTGGCGCACGAGGCGCACCTGGACCTGCGCGCGATCCGGCCCACCGGGACCGGCGGGGTCGTCACCAGGTCCGACGTGCAGACGGCGATCCAGGGCGCGCGGCCCGGCCCCGCACCCACCGCCATCGGCCCGACTGCTCCCGGCGAGCGGCGCATCCCGCTCAGCGGCTTCCGCAAGGCGGCGGCCGCGGTGCTGTCGCGGAGCCGCGCCGAGATCCCCGAGGCGACAGTCTGGGTCGACGTCGACGCCACGGAGCTCTGCCGCCTGCGCGAAGCCACCCGGACGCCCGCCGATCCCGGGCCGGGCCTGATCGCGCACCTGGCCCGGTTCGTCGTCGCCGGCCTCAAGGCGTACCCGGTGCTGAACTCGCGGCTCGACGTCGAGCGCGCCGAGATCGTCGTGCCCGACGTCGTCAACCTGGGCATCGCCGTCCAGGGCGAGCCCGGGCTGGTCGCCCCGGCCGTGCTCGGGGCGGACTCGATGACCACCGTCGAGCTCGACGCGGCCATCCGCGACCTCACCGCCCGCGCGCGCGTCGGGAAGGCGACGCCCGAGGAGCTCGCCGCCGGGACGTTCACGCTGAACAACTACGGCAGTCTCGGGGTCGACGGCAGTGCGGCGATCATCAACCACCCGCAGGTCGCGATGATCGGCTTCGGCCGCATCATCGACCGGCCGTGGGTGGTCGACGGCGAGATCGTGCCGCGCAAGATCACCCAGATGTCCTTCGTCTTCGACCACCGCGTCTGCGACGGCGGCACTGCGGCCGCCTTCATGCGCCGCATAGCGGAAGCAATAGAAAACCCGCTGGCGTCAATAGTCCGCCTCTAGCCCGTTGAGTGCTGGGTATTTGTGAGTTCGACGGCCGTTTACCCGCAAATATCCAGCACTCAGCTGCCTGTGAAGCGGGGCTCGCGCTTGGACTGGAAAGCCGCGAAGCCCTCGCGGTAGTCGGGCGTCTCGCACAGGGCGGCCTGGGCCTCGTTCTCGTGGGCGATCGAGGTCCAGAACGCCACGCGGTCGTCCCGCAGCTCCGCGACGAGGCGCTTGGAGGCCAGGAAGGCGCTCGTCGCCCCCTGCGCGACCTTCTCGACGCGGGTCCGCGTGAAGGAGAGCAGCTCATCCCTCGGCACCGCGCGGGAGAACAGCCCCGACGCCACCGCCTCGGACCCGCTCATGAGCTCCGCCGTGTAGATGAGGTCGAGCGTGCGGTGCGCGCCCAGCCGCTCGACGAAGAGCGCGTGCCCGCCGGAGTCGAGCGTCGCGCCGAGGGCGGCGAACGGCGACCCGATCTTGGCGTCCTCGGCGACGTAGACGACGTCGGTGGCGATGAGCAGCCCGAGCCCGACCCCCAGGCACGCGCCCTGCGCCGCCGCGAAGGTCGGCGCGGGAAAGTCCGCCATGCGCCGCAGCAGCGGGGTCACGCGGTCCCCGAGATAACCGAGCACGTCATCGGTGACCGGGTCGACGCCGGAGATGTCCCGGCCGGCGCAGAACGCGCGCCCCTCGCCTCGCAGGAGCAAGGCCCGCACGCCGGCGTCCGCCGCGCGCCGGTAGGCGTCGTCCAGCTCCGCCAGCGCCGCCTCGTCCAGCGCGTTGAGCTTGCCGGGGGCGTCGAGCACGACCTCCGCGATCCCGTCGTCGACGGTCAGCGTGATCATGAGTCGTAGTCCACGGTGATCTCCTTGCTCGTCGGGATCGCTTGGCAGGTCAGGATGTAGCCGCGCGCCAGCTCCTCGGGCTCGAGCGCGTAGTTCTCGGTCATCTCCACGGTGCCCGAGACCAGTTTCGCCCGGCACGTGCCGCACACGCCGTTGGTGCACGCGAAGGGCACGTCGCCGCGCACGCGCAGGGCGGCGTTGAGGACGCTCTCGCGCGCGCCGGCGGGGGTCTTCACGGTCGCGGTGGTGCTGTCGAGCCGGAACGCTATCGAGCACGACTCGCCGCCCGAGCCGTCCGGGCCGCCCGGGCCGCCCGACGCCGGAGGGGCGCCGCGGGGCGCCGTCGGACGGTCGGCCCGGCCCGTGGTGAACAGCTCGTGCCGCACCCGCTCCCGGGGCACGCCGAGCTCGGTCAGCACGTCCCGGCACATCTGCACCACCTCGAACGGCCCGCACAGGAACCACTCGGCGACGTCGTCCGGCCCGATCAGGGCGGTCACGATCCGACGGAAGCGGTCGACGTCGAGCCGCCCCGAGAGCAGCTCGGAACCCCGGCGCTCCCGGGTGAGCACGTGGTGCAGCGCCAGGCGCGTGGGGTACCGGTCCTTGAGGTCGGCGAGCTCGTCGACGAACATCGCGTCGATGGTCGTCCGGTTGGAGTAGACCAGGTCGAAGGTGCTCTCGGCGTCCGAGCCGAGGGTCTGCTCGACGAGCGACATCATCGGCGTGATGCCGGACCCGGCCGCGACCCCGACGACGCGCCCGCCCTGGCCCGGCGCGCGGTGCGAGACGAACAGGCCCTCGGGGCTCATGACGTCCAGCGACATCCCCGGCGCGAGGTGGTCGACGGCCCACGGTGAGAACAGGCCGCCCATGTCGCGCTTGATGCCGACCTTCAGCGACCTGCGGGCCGGCGCCTGGCAGATGGAGTAGGTGCGGCGCACCTGCTCGCCGTCGAGGTCGGCGCGGATGGCGATGTACTGGCCCGCCGCGTACGAGTAGGCGTCGGCGAGCTCGTCGGGGACGTCGAACGTCACCTCGATGGCGTCCGCGGTCAGGGGGCGTACCTCGGCGACGGTCAGCGTGTGGAAGCGTGCGTGGCGCCGTCCGACGGGCGCGGCCGGGACCGGAGCGTCGGTGAGCCGCATCAGTGCTCCTTGAAGTGGTCGAAGGGCTCGCGGCAGCGCTGGCACACGTACAGCGCCTTGCACGACGTCGAGCCGAACCGCGCGAGCTGCCGGGTGTGCAGGGACCTGCACCGGGGGCAGCGGACGCCGAGGCCAACCGACACGACCCCGCCCGCCCGACGTCCCGGGGGTGCGATCCCGTGCTCCGCCAGCTTGCGGCGGCCCTCGTCGCTCATCCAGTCGGTGGTCCAGGCGGGGGAGAGCACCACGCGCACGCGGGCCCCGGGGAACCCGCGCTCGGCGAGGACGGCGACGATGTCGTCGCGGATCGCGTCGACGGCGGGGCAGCCCGAGTACGTCGGCGTGATGTCGACGACGGGCACACCCGCCACCAGCCGCGCGGCCCGCAGCACGCCGAGGTCCTCGATGGACAGCACCGGCACCTCAGGATCGACGACCGACGCCGCGGCGTCCCACACCGCCCGCTCCGGACCCGCGTCCGGGCGGGGCCGCGCGACCCGCTCCTGGTCGACGGCGGTCATCACCACACCGCCCCCGGGTGCCGCCGCGCCAGCACCTGCATCTCCGCGAGCAGCGGGCCCAGCGCCTCGGAGTGCACCCCGAGCCGCCCCCCGCCGCGGGCCGACGGCGTCGCCGGGACGGGGAGCTCGGCTCGGGCGAGCGCCGGCAGGACCAGCGCGTCGAACGGCTCGCGCAGCGTGGCGGGTGCGATCGCGACGTCCGGGACGGCGTCGGCGGCGGGATCGTCCGCGAACAGCTCGTCGACGAACGGCCAGGTCGCCTCGAGCCCGGCGACCATCCGCCGTCGGGACTCCCCGGTGCCGAGCGCGAGCCGCACCAGCCAGATGATGCTGTGGTCGAGGTGGTAGGCGACCTCCTTGGCCGCCTTGGCGGCGATCGCAGCCAGCGTGGCGTCGGCGCTGCCGGCCAGGCCACGGTAGAGCACCGCGAAGTAGGCGGACACGACCAGCTGACGCGCGACAGTGCGGGCGAAGTCGCCGTTCGGCTGCTCGAAGACCTGCCGGCAGCGGAAGTCCGCCTCGTCCCGGAAGTACGCGAGCTCGTCCTCGGTCGTGTTCCACGCGGAACCGGCGTAGGTCAGCAGGCTCCGGGCATGCCCCAGGACGTCGAGCCCGATGTTCCCGAGCGCGACGTCCTCCTCCAGCTCGGGCGCGCCCGCGATCCACTCGCCAAGCCGCTGCGCGAGGACCAGGGCGTCGTCACCCAGGCCGAGCGCGTAGCGGGCGACGTCGGCAGAGGCGCTCGCGGCGCCGTCCCGCGGGTCTGCCGAGGCGGCTGTCGCCTCGGGCGTCAGGACCGCGAAGGGGGGCTGCTGCTGATGCTGCATGGATCTCCATCGATCAGGGGTACGGAACGAGGTGCGGAACCCGGTCAGAGGTGCGGTACCGACGCCGACGCCGTGTAGTACGCCGCGTGCCGGAAGTCCTTGCCCCGGGGCGACTCGAAGTACGCGTCCTTCTCGCCCGGGTCCGACGCCGTGACGGCCGAGGCCGGCACCACCCAGATCGAGACGCCCTCGCTCCGGCGCGTGTAGAGGTCGCGGGCGTTGCGCAGCGCCAGCTCGGCGTCCGGGGCGTGCAGCGATCCGGCGTGGACGTGGGACAGGCCGCGCGACGAGCGCACGAACACCTCCCAGAGGGGCCAGGCCGGGCGGGGCTGGGGCGTCTCGGCGGTCATGACGCGATCCGTTCCTCGCTCGACGCCGCCCGCTCGGCATATGCCCGGGCGGCCTCGCGCACCCAGGCGCCCTCGTCGTGCGCGGCGCGGCGCTTCGCCAGCCGCTGCGCGTTCGCCTGCCCGTTGCCGCGTAGGACCTCGTGGAACTCGTCCCAGTCGAGCTCGCCGAAGTCGTGGTGGCCGCGTTCCTCGTTCCAGCGCAGGTCGGGGTCGGGAAAGGTGACCCCGAGGACCTCGGCCTGCGGGACGATCATGTCGACGAACCGCTGGCGCAGGTCGTCGTTCGGGAAGCGCTTGATCTTCCATGCCATGCTCTGCCGCGAGTTCGGGGACTCGGCGTCGGGCGGGCCGAACATCATGAGTGCTGGCGCGTACCAGCGGTTCACCGACTCCTGCGCCATCCGCCGCTGGTCCTCGGTGCCGTTCATCAGGGCCAGCAGGATCTCGAAGCCCTGCCGCTGGTGGAACGACTCCTCCTTGCAGATGCGCACCATCGCGCGCCCGTACGGCCCGTACGACGCGCGGCACAGCGGCACCTGGTTCGCGATGGCGGCGCCGTCGACCAGCCACCCGATCGAGCCCATGTCCGCCCAGGACGGCGCGAGGTAGTTGAAGATCGACGAGTACTTCGCCCGGCCGGTGTGGAGCTGGTCGAGCATGTCGTCGCGCGTGATGCCGAGCGTCTCGGCGGCCGAGTAGAGGTAGAGCCCGTGCCCCGCCTCGTCCTGCACCTTGGCCATGAGGATCGCCTTGCGCTTCAGGCTGGGCGCACGCGTGATCCAGTTGCCCTCGGGCTGCATGCCGATGATCTCGGAGTGCGCGTGCTGCGACATCTGCCGGATGAGCGTCTTCCGGTACTTCTCCGGCATCCAGTCCGACGGTTCGATCCGCTGGTCGCCCGCGATGAGCGTGTCGAAGGCCGCGAGCCTGGCCGCCTCGTCGGCAGGGGGCTCGGCGAGGGCCTCGGCGGAGGTCGTGGGCGAGGTTCCTGCGGGCATGGCGCCTCCTGACCTGACTCTTGCTGACCCGATCCTACTTACCGATCGTTCAGTCAGGCTATCAGTGGTCGGGGACGGCAGCAACGGCCCGGGCGGCCTCGATGTCGGGGACGTGCTGCTCGGCCCAGAGCCGCACTGCGCGGAGTGGGACGAGGAGCGAGCGCCCCAGCGGTGTCAGGGCGTACTCGACGCGCGGCGGGTTCTCGTCGTACTCGTGTCGGCTGATCAGGCCGTCGGCCTCGAGGGAGCGGAGGGTCTCGGTCAGGACCTTCGGGGTGATGCCCTGGATGTGCGCCTTGAGCTCGGTGAACCGGCGGGGACCCTCGTCGAGGGCGTTGACGACGAACACGGTCCAGCGGGCGCCGATGCGGTGGAGCACGGTCCGGCTCGGACAGGTCGCCGCCATCACGTTGTACGCCTTGCCCATGGGGTGCTCCCAGTTCCGTTGTAGATACCGGTATCAAATCCATACCGTGAGTCCCGATCCTACGAGAGGGAGTGGCGAAGATGGAGCGGATTCTGGTGATCGGCGGCGCACGGGCGCTGGGGGCGGCGGTCGCGCGGCGTGCGGTGGACGACGGGTACGACGTCGTCATCGGCGCGCGTGACCTGGCGGCCGGCGAGGCGCTGGCGGCCGAGATCGGTGCGACCGCGGTGCGCATCGATCTGCAGGACGAGACGACGATGGCCGCCGCGGCCGCGCGGCTCGCGGACGGGATCGACCACATCGTGACCACCGGCTCGGCGCCCCACGACGGGCGGGCCGTCGACCTGGACCACGACAAGCTGATGGCTGCGTTCACGGCGAAGGTGACCGGACCGATGCTGGTCGCCAAGCACTTCGCGCCGGTGCTGCGGCCGGGCGGGTCGATGGTGCTGTTCTCCGGCGTCGTCGGGTGGCGGCCGGGACCGGGCTCGCTGGTCAAGGGCGTGACCAACGGCGCGGTCGAGTTCGTCGCCCGCCATCTCGCGGCGGACCTCGCCCCGGTGCGGGTCAACGCGATCTCGCCCGGCGTCATCGACTCGGGTGCCTGGGACCGGCTGGGCGAGGGCAAGGCCGGCGTGCTGGGCAAGAGCGCCGCCGGAACGCTGGTCGGACGGCACGGCGAGTCCGACGACGTCGTCGACGCGGTGATGTGGCTGCTCCGCGCGGGCTTCATCTCCGGCGAGACGGTCCACCTCGAGGGCGGTGCCCGGCACAAGACCTCATGATGTCGTAGGCACGCCGTAGGTTGGGCTCATGGATGAATCGGCCAGCGCACCTCCGCCCGCCCGCCGAGGCGGGAACGGGCGCGCCGGGCGGGCCGCGTACGACCTCGACGCGGTGCTCGACGTTGCCGTGCGGGCGTTCAACGAGCGCGGGTACGACGCGACGTCGATGGGCGCGCTCGCCGAACGGCTGGGGACCAGCAAGTCGGCGATCTACTACCACGTGAGCGGCAAGGCGGAGCTGCTGCGGCTCGCGCTGGAGCGCGCGCTCGGCAACCTCGAGCGGCTGCTGGAGCAGCCCGCCCTGGCCGACGCGGCCGCCCTGGATCGGCTCGAGAGCGTGATCCGGGGCGCCGTGCACGTGCTCGTGGAGGAGCTGCCCTTCGTGACCCTCCTGCTGCGCCTGCGCGGGAACACCGAGGTCGAGCGCGAGGCGCTCGCGCGGCGGCGCGAGTTCGACCACGCGGTCGCCAAGCTGGTCGAGGAGGCGATGGCCGACGGCGCCCTGCGCTCCGACGTCGACGCGCGCACCGCCACGCGGCTGCTGTTCGGCATGGTCAACTCGCTGGTCGAGTGGTACCGCCCCGGCGGAGGGCTCACCGCCGACCAGGTCGCGGACGCCGTCGTCGTCATGGCGTTCGAGGGGCTGCGGCGGTAGCGGCCAACCCTGCGGCGTCGAGCCGCAACCTGTGTGTCCCGTGGGCCGTGTTCCGGTGTCGAGCCGCAAGTTTGCGTGTCCTGGCGTCGCCCAACCGAAGGTTGCGCGTCCGCCAGGCGGCTCGGCGACCATCAAGTTGCGGTTGAGGTTGCGGGGTGACGATCAAGTTGCGGTTCGGCACGCGGTGGCGGGCCGGCGGACCCGCAACCTTCGGTTCGAGCGGGCCCTTGAACCAGACGGTCGCGCATGCGATGCTGCAGCAGAACGAACGGTCAGTAAGTAGCGTGTCCACGCTACGCCGGACCCAAGGTGATGAAGCCATGGCAGCAGGGTTCCGCGGCACACCCGGCGTCGGGGCCAGGTAATGGCCGTTGCCCTGCGGCGCGTCGACGATCGTCCGGACCGCCTGCACGTCCGCCTCGACCGGCCCGAGGTGCGCAACGCGATCGACCGGACGATGGTCGGCGAGCTCCACGAGCTCTGCGCCGAGCTGGAGGCCGCGCCGCGGATCCTGATCCTGTCCGGGACCGAGCGGGTCTTCGCCTCCGGGGCCGACATCGCCGAGCTGCGCGAACGCGGCCGCGACGATGCGCTCGCCGGGATCAACTCGCGGCTGTTCCTGCGGATCGCGGCGCTGCCGATGCCCGTGATCGCCGCCGTCGACGGCTGGGCGCTCGGCGGCGGCGCCGAGCTCGCCTACGCCGCCGACTTCCGCCTCGCCGGCGAGAACGCCCGGTTCGGCCACCCCGAGGTGGGCCTCGGCATCATCGCCGGGGCGGGCGCGACCTGGCGGCTCAAGGAGCTGGTCGGCGAGACGCTCGCGCTGGAGATCCTCCTCGCCGGGCGCGTCCTCGACGCGCAGGAGGCGCTCGCGGCGGGACTGGTGAGCGAGGTCGAGCCGCCGTCCGCCCTGATCGCGGCGGCCGACGGGCTCGCGGACCGGATCGCCGAGCAGGACCCGACGGCGGTCCGCTACACGAAGCGGGTGTTCCGTGCCCCGCGCGAGGCGCACCCGGAGGTCGACGAGCTCGCGCAGTCGGTGCTGTTCGAGTCGCCGGCGAAGCGCGACCGCATGACGGCCTTCCTGACCCGAAAGACCCGCTCATGACCGCCCCCGCCACCCTTCGGTGTGGGCGCGATCGTTGCGCCTATAACGGGCACATAGTCGCCAGGATCCCGCTCACAGCAAGGGGGGAGGGGCGATGACAGTGCCGCGGACCGTCGGCGTGGCGGGCGGGGGGCGGATGGGCGTCGGGATCGCTCATGCCTTCCTGCTCGCGGGGGCCGACGTCGTGGTCCTCGAACGGGACGCGGAGTCGGCGTCCGGCGCGCGGGAGCGGCTGGAGCGCGCGGTGGCGACCAGCGTCGAGCGCGAGACCACCCAGCGCACTGCCGAGGAGCTGCTGAGCCACGCGGGCGTGACCGCCGACGTCGCGGACGTGCACGGCGCCGGTCTGGTGGTCGAGGCCGTGCCCGAGGACCTGGCGACCAAGGCCGACGTCCTCACCCGGGTCGAGAAGGGGCTGGCGCCGACCGCGTGGCTGGCGACCAACACCTCGTCGCTGTCCATCGACGCCCTGGCCGGTCACCTGGAGTGGCCCGAGCGTCTCGTGGGGCTCCACTTCTTCAACCCCGTCCCCGCGTCGACGCTCGTGGAGATCGTGCGGGGCCGGGCCACCGACCCGCTGCTCGTCGAGGCGGCGGCCAGGTGGGTCGCCGCGATCGGCAAGACCTCGATCGTCGTGCGCGACTCGCCGGGCTTCGCGAGCTCGCGCCTCGGCGTCGTGATCGCGCTGGAGGCGATCCGCATGCTGGAGGACGGCGTCGCCTCCGCCGACGACATCGACACCGCGATGGTGCGCGGCTACCGGTTCCCGGTGGGGCCGCTCCGCCTCACCGACCTGGTCGGCCTCGACGTGCGGCTCGACATCGCCGAGCACCTCGAGCGGGAGCTGGGGGAGCGGTTCGCGGTCCCGCGGCTCCTGCGGACGATGGTCGCCGAGGGCAGGCTGGGGCGGAAGAGCGGCCAGGGATTCTTCCGCTGGGACGAGGGATAGACCGATGAACGTCCGGACGCAGGAAAGGAACAGGTCATGACCGCAACCGAGACCCCGGTTCGCCCGCTCGACAGCTATCTCCTCGGATCGTGGCGGCCTCCGGCGTCGGACGGCGAGGCCCAGGTCGTGCGCGACGCCTCGACCGGAGAGCCGATCGCCGCCGTGGCCGGGAAGGAGATCGACCTGGGCGCCGCCGTCGACTACGGCCGCCGGGTAGGCCAGGACAGCCTTGGCGCGCTCACCTTCCACCAGCGGGCGCTCCTGCTCAAGCAGCTCGCGCAGCACCTGACCGGCGTGAAGCAGGACCTCTACGAGGTCAGCCTGCGCACCGGCGGGACCCGCGTGGACGCGCAGGTCGACATCGACGGCGGTATCGGCGTGCTGTTCACCTACGGGTCGAAGGGGCGCCGCGAGCTGCCCAACGCGCGGATCCTCGTCGACGGCCCGCCGGAGAGCCTGTCGCGCGACGGGTCGTTCGGCGGCCAGCACGTGCGCGTCCGCCGGGCGGGCGTCGCGTTCCAGGTCAACGCGTTCAACTTCCCCGTCTGGGGCATGCTCGAGAAGTTCGCGCCGGCCTTCCTCGCCGGGGTGCCGACGATCGTCAAGCCGGCGTCGGCCACCGCGTACCTCGCCGAGGCGGCGGTGCGGGCGATCGTCGACTCGGGGATCCTCCCGGAGGGCTCGCTCCAGCTCGTCAGCGGCCCTGCCCGCGGGTTCATGGACTTCCTCGACGTGCGCGACGCCGTGAGCTTCACCGGGTCGGCGTCCACGGCGCGGACACTCGCGACCCACGACGCTGTCATCCGTCGGGGCGTCCACTTCACCGCGGAGACGGACTCGCTGAACGCGGCGATCCTCGGCCCGGACGCGGAGCCGGGGAGCCCGGAGTTCGCGGCCTTCGTCGCCTCGGTGGTCACGGAGATGACGGTGAAGGCCGGGCAGAAGTGCACGGCGATCAGGCGGGTGATCGTCCCGGCGGACCGGCAGGACGCCGTCGTCGACGCCGTGCGCGAGCGCATCGCCCAGCGCGTGGTCATCGGCGACCCGCGCGCGGACGGCGTCACGATGGGGGCCCTGGCGAGCGTCGCGCAGCAGGATGAGGTGCTGCGGAGCGTCCGCGAGCTGGTCGCCGGGGGTGGCGAGATCGTGGTCGGCGACCTGGCGGAGCCCGAGGTGGTGCACGCCGACGGGACGGTGGCGGTCGCCCCGGGGGGCGCCTTCGTCCGGCCCGTGCTGCTGCGGTTCGCCGACGCCGACGCGCCCGCGGTGCACGACATCGAGGCGTTCGGGCCGGTCGCCTCCGTCATCGGCTATCGCGACCTGGACGACGCCGTCCGCCTCGCGAACCTCGGCGGCGGCTCGCTGGTCGCGACCGTCGCCTCCGCCGACCCCGACGCCGTGCGCCACCTGGTCACGGGGATCGCGCCGATGCACGGGCGGGTGCTGGTGCTCGACCGGGACGACGCGCGGTCGTCGACCGGCCACGGCTCGCCTGTCCCGCACCTGGTCCACGGCGGCCCGGGCCGGGCCGGCGGAGGCGAGGAGCTCGGCGGCATCCGGGCGGTGGAGCACTACATGCAGCGGACGGCGCTCCAGGGCACGCCGACGGCGCTCACGGGGCTGACCGGCCGGTGGCGGGCGGGCGCGCCGTCGCGGACCGACTCGGGTCATCCGTTCCGCAAGTCGCTGGCCGTGCTGCGGCTCGGCGACGCCGTCGAGTCCGGGGCCCGGGTGGTCACCCTCGACGACATCACGCACTTCGCCGAGTTCACCGGCGACACCTTCTATGCGCACACCGACGAGGAGGCCGCGGCGGCCAACCCGTTCTTCCCCGGGCGCGTGGCGCACGGGTACCTCCTCGTGTCGTTCGCGGCGGGGCTGTTCGTCGATCCGGCGCCCGGGCCGGTGCTCGCGAACTACGGCCTGGAGAACCTGCGCTTCCTCACGCCGGTCGTCCCGGGGGACGCGATCCGGGTGCGGCTGACGGCCGCCGAGATCACGCCGCGCGAGAACGAGGAGTACGGCGAGGTGCGGTGGGACGCCGTGCTCACCAACCAGCGCGACGAGGTCGTGGCGACGTACGACGTGCTCACGCTGGTCGCCAAGGAGGGCCGGGGGACGCCGGTGTGACCTGGTGAGCCGCACGGTGCTCGTCGGACTGCCATGATGAGCATGTGCCTGCCTACACGCTGCATGTCGCCGAGGGTGACCCGGCTCGCGTCGCCACGATCCTGCCCGGCAGCGGCTACACCGCCATGGGGCCGCTGCTCTGGTACGCGAGGGCGGCGCTGAGCGATCAGGGCTGGACGGTCCGCACCGTGGAGTGGACGGACACGCCCACCTGGGACCAGGCGCGCGGCGCGTACGAGGAGATCCTCGACGGCGCCGACGCACCCGACGAGGACGCGCTGCACATCGTGGTGGCCAAGTCCCTCGGCACGCTCGCGATGCCGCTGGCGGTCCGCCTCGGCCTGCCGGGCGTGTGGCTCACCCCCGTGCTCACTGGCGAGGACGCGCCCGAGGTGCGCGAGACGGCCGCCGACCTGGACGAGGACCACCTGCTGATCGGCGGCACGGCCGACGACCTGTGGGACGGCGACCTCGCCGACGGCTCGCAGGCCGACGTCGTCGAGGTGGAGGACGCCGACCACAGCCTCGAGGTGCCGAACGACCGGGCGGAGAACCTGGCGATCCTCGACGAGGTCATCTCGGCGATCGAGGAGTTCGCGGGGTCGTTCGGCGAGAGCTGACTCTCGTCTGGTGCTAGGCCCCGCTGGCTGGCCTCGCTGTTTGCCAGGCCTCGCCGGCTACCAAACGGCGACCTCGCTCAGGACGGAGCCGGCCCCGGCGTCGTCCCGGACACAGACGAGGCCGGTCCGCACCGGCTTGTCGAAGCGGACCGGATACACCTCCTCGAACGCGTCCCCCTCCACGGTGCTGCTGCCGACGGTCCGGTGCTCGGCGTCGAGCAGCTCGACGACCTGGCCGACCGGGTTGAACGGCGTCCGCACGACCACCAGGCTGACCTCGCGCGGCTCCGGGAGCACCACGCAGACCCGCGGGTGGTTCGGTTCGGTGCACTCGTCGTCAGCGGGGCCGCTGCTGGAGCTCTCGCCGCCCGCCGTCTCGGCGGCGCATGCGCCGGGCAGACGGACGCCGTCCGTGTCCCACTCCACGTCGCCGTCCGTGAGCGGGCACGGCGACACGGCTGGCTCGAGCTGCCCGGAGGCCTCGTCCTCGGCCAGGCACTTCGCCCCGCGGGACGGCGGCTTCAGGTCGCCGGGCGGGGGAACGCCGGCGCTGCGATACGCGGCCTCGACCCGTTCGCCGTCGATCTTGACGGCGGTCCGCGCGACGACCATCAGCTCCGACGTCGCGTCGGCGTACACCCGGGCGTCCACCTGGGCGCTCGTGCCGGTCGTCGGGCCGGCGAGGAGGAGCGGCTCGGACGCGGTGTCGCCCGTGCTGGCGGACACCACCGTGTAGGTGACCTTCTTGCCGGCCGGCACGCCGGTCGCCGTCGGCCAGCGGACCTGGAGCAGGCCGTCCTTGCCCGTCACGGTGAGCTCGGGTTCCCAGTACACGAGGTCCGGGACCCGCCGCGGCCCTTTCGCGCCCGACCCAGAGCTCGACTCCGGGAGGGTGAGCGTGGTGCTCGGGCCGAACACGGCGTCGTCCACGTGCAGCGTCGCGGTGGCCTGCAGCCCGGCCGCGGCGTCGCCCAGCTCGTCCTCCTCCAGCGACCAGAGACCTTGCCCGTCCGGCTGCGCGGACACCGGCCGCGGGCAGAACGGGCCCGGGAGCAGGCAGAAGAACCCGAGCGACATGGTCGCGGTGACGGCCTTGACGTCGTTCGCGGTGTCGTACAGGTACACCGAGACGGACGAGCGCGGGGCCGAGTGCCCGTCCGCGTGCATGACCCGGCTGTAGAGCGCGCCGGTCGGTTCGGGGCTCGGCGCGAGCTCGCCGCGTACGGGGGCATCGCGGTCATAGGTGCACCCGGCCAGCGCCAGGACGGCGGCGACCAGCGCCAGGACGACGGCGCGACGCGGCTTCGGGAGCACCAGCGGAGGTTATCAGCCCGATTTCACCCGGTGTGGGGCGGCTTGCGCCGGGCCCCCGCGGTCGTGTCAGTGGCTCGTGCGAGCATCCAGGTATGGAACGCATACAGGTCCTTCGCCCAGACGGGCTCGTCTCGAGCCCGGCCTTCAGCCACGTCGCCATCGTGCCGCCCGGTGCGACCACCATCTACGTCGGCGGCCAGAACTCCGTCGACGCGGACGGCGCCCTCGTCGGTGCGGACGACGTCGCTGCGCAGTCGGTTCGCGCCGTCGAGAACGCGCGGATCGCGCTCGCCGCGGCAGGCGCGACCTTCGCCGACGTCGTGCAGTGGACGGTGCTCTTCGTCGACGGCGTCGACCTCCAGGCCGCGTACGGGGCGATCGCGCCGCTGCTCGCGTCCGACGAACCGCCGCTGGTGACCGGCGCGCGCGTCGCCGGGCTCGGGGTACCCGGCGCGCTCATCGAGGTCGGCGCGGTCGCCGCCGTGCAGCACTGACTATGCCGGCTCAGCCGCCGGACCGGCCGCCGGTCCCGCCGCAGGGAGCACGCGGTAGCGCAGGCATGTACGCACCCCGACCTCCTCGACGCTCACCTTCTCCAGGTTGGCCGGCGGGCGGCCGCCGTCGAACAGGCGCACGCCGTCGGCGAAGAGGACCGGCATGATGTCGACGGCCAGCTCGTCGACCAGAGCCAACGCCATGAGCTGGCGGAACAGGTCGGGGCCGCCGACGAACGTCACGTCGCGCTCCCCGGCGGCCTCGACAGCCTGCTTCACTGCCGACTCGACGCCGTCCGTGACGAACGTGACCCACAGCCGCTCGTTGCGCTTCGGCTCGACCGGCGGCGGGGTGTGCGTCACGACGAAGATCGGCGCCTGGAACTCGTAGTCCTCCGCGTAGCTGTCGGGATCCTCGGCGAGGTCGAACGTGCGCCGGCCCATGAGCACCGCACCAGTCTTCTCCTGCAGCCTCCGCATGTACGAGCTGTCCATGAGCTCGTCGAAGTCCGCGTACAGCGCCGAGAAGTCCCCGTCCGCGTCCTGGACGAAACCGTCGAGCGACACCGTCGCCCCCGCGATCACCTTGGCCATGATGTTCTCCCTCTCCGCGCACGGTGCCCGGTCCCGAGGCAGACCCGATCACGGCGCACGACTCATCGGTCGGCCTCCGCGGGCTCCGGCGTGGATCCGCCGGCACCGGACAGGGGAGCTGTGGTGGTCGACGTGGTGCGGCGGTTCGAGCGGAAGATTCCCCACAGGACGAGCAGCCCCGCGATGGCGGTCAGGACGATCGCGGCGAGCGTCGTGGCCTCGCGGAACTGTGCGGTCTGGGCGGGGGTCCAGTCATGGGCTGCGATGCTGCCGGTGAAGATCCCGGCGACGATCGTGCCGCTCAGCGCGATGCCGACGCCGGTGGTCAGCTCGCCGGCCGTGTCGATGAGCGCGGCGCCGATCGTCGTGCGGTCGGCGGGCAGGCCGCGCATGACGTTGTTGCCCGCGACGACACCGACGACGCGCATGCCCGCGGCGACGAGCACGAGGGCGAGCGCGATCCAGGCGTACCCGAGCTGACCCAGGGCCGCGTAGACGGCCAGCCCGCACACGATGACGGCCGCGCTCACCCAGGCCGCCTTCTCCAGGCCGATGCGCCCGATCAGCGGGCTGATCACGGCCCCGCCGGCGATCAGGACGACCACCTGCGGGAGCATGCCGACGGCGGCCTGTGCCGCCGTCCACCCCCAGTCGAGCTGGAGCTGCAGGGTGACCAGGTAGCCGAGCCCGGCGACGGCCAGCCCGGCCGCGGCCTTGAACGCCAGGCCGCTGGAGACCAGCGGGCGGGCGATGAGGGCGAGGTCACCGCCGACGTCGATCGGATCGGCGTGCAGTTCTTCCGGCCGGTCGGCCGGGATGCCGAAGCGGATGCACAGGACGGCGACGGCGGCGATCGGGACGTTCACGAGCAGGAGCGTCTGCCAGGGCGCGAAGCTGAGCACCAGGCCTCCCGCGGTGGGTCCCACCGCCAGCCCGACGAGCCCGACCGTCGAGATCAGCGTCATCGCGCGCACGCGGAGCTGGTCGTCGTCGAACAGCCGGAACGCCAGCGCCATCGAGCCCGGGGTGGTCATTGCGGCCGCGATCCCCATCACGGCGCGCACGGCGATCAGCTGCTCCGCCGTGCTCACGAAGGCCGTCGCGAGGCTCGCGAGCCCGAGCAGCACCAGCCCGATCAGCATGACCTTGCGCCGGCCGACCCGGTCGGCCAGGGCGCTCAGCGCGATCATCAGGCCGCCGAACACCACGGCGTAGGAGCTGGTGACCCACTGCAGCGCCGTCGTCGACGCTCCCAGCTCGCGGCCGATCGTGGGCAGGGCCACGTTCAGCACCGAGTTGTCCAGCATCTCGAACAGGAACACGGCCGACAGGCCGGACAGGGCGACCCACGCGGCTCGCAAGGACCGGGGTCGAGGCCCGTTCCGGACAGCCGACGGCGGGGTCTCGGAAGCACGGTTGTTGCTCACGGCGCACACTCCTCACGGGGGAGAAGTGGCGGCTCGACGACCCGCGTGTGCGCACGACACTGGCGTCGTGTTTTTACTTCCGGTGCTGCGGAGGCTACCACCGGGTCCAGGGCGACAGTTGCTAGTGTCGCTCTGCGTCGGTACCGGACGGAGGAGTCCCGCCATGACCAGACCGTTCAGGTTCGGGGTCGTGACCCCATTGATGGCTGACCTGCGTTCTTGGCGGGAGCAGGTGCGCCGGATCGCCGACAGCGGCTATTCGACGCTGCTGATGCCCGACGTCCCGCACTGGCAGCCCGCGCCCGCCCCGACGCTCGCCTTCGCGGCGGCACAGGCGGACCTGCGCGTCGGCACCTGGGTCTACGCCTCCCCGCTGCGCCCGGCCTGGAGCATCGCCTGGGAGGCGCACTCGCTGTCCGTGCTCACCGAGGGCCGCTTCGAGATGGGCATCGGCACCGGCCGGCCGGGCATCGAGGACGAGCTCCGCAGCCTCGGGATGCCCGTGGTTCCACCGCGAGAGCGTCTGGCCGTGGTGCGGGAGACCGTGACGAGGCTGCGCGACCTGGACGGCCCCGATCTGCACACGCCGGTGGTGATGGCCGTTCGCGGTCCGAGGGCCCAGGCGCTGGCGGCCGAGGTCGCGGACACGGTCACCTTCGCGGCGATGCCCTATGACTCCCGTGCCGAGGTCGCGGGGAAGGCACGCGGGTTCCACACCACGCGGGACGTCGAGCTCGCGCTGCACGTGCCCGTCATCGGCGACAGCGTCGCGCCGTTCATGGCGCCCCCGGACATCGACACGGCCGCACTGCGCGCGGCGGACTCGCTCGCCATCCTCCCCGATGACCCGGCGGCGGCCGCCGAGGAGATCCAGCGGCGGCGGGAGGAGATCGGCTTCTCCTACTTCATCTTCGGCGCGGGCCCGGCCGAGCGCCTCGCGCCGGTCGTCGCCGAGCTGTCCGGACGTTAGCCCGCGCCGCGCGTCTGGCCGAGTCCCCGGTCAGCGCGCGAGCGCGGCCACGGTGAACTCCTCCGGGTACGGCGAGCGCGGCACGGCCTGCTCGACGCTGAGACTCCCGGCGGCGACCTCCCGGCACAGCTCGGCGACCAGCACCAGCTCCGCGCGCTGGTCCCGGACGAAGTCGCGGCCCACCGGGTCACCGTGGCCGGGCAGGACGATCGGCGCGTCCAGCGCGAGGATGCCGTCCAGCGCGGCCGGCCAGCTCTGGGGGAAAGCGTCGCCGAACTGTGGCGGCGCACCGTGCTCGACGAGGTCGCCCGCGAACACCGCGCCCGCGTCCGGGACGTGTACGACCAGGTCGTGGTCGGAGTGCGCGGGCCCGAAGTGCCGCAGGTGCACGCGGCGGCCACCGAGGTCCAGCTCGGCGCCGTCGTCGACCAGGTGGTCCGGCAGGACCAGGCGCACGGCCGCGACGCGGTCGCCGACCTCCCCCTCACCGCGTTCGCGGTAGCTCCGCGCCCACTTCTCACGCTGCTGCTCGCCCGTGGCCACCAGGTCGGCGTGGCAGCGCCGGTGCGCCCACACCGCGCAGGGGGCGAAGGCCTCGGTGCCGAAGCTGTGGTCGAAGTGGGAGTGGGTCAGCACCACCTGCCACGGCAGCGGCGTCACCTCGCGCACGGCTGCGGCGAGCTCCGCGCCCTGTCCGGCGTCCCCGCCCGTGTCCACGACCAGGCACGATTCGCCGCCCACCACGAGTCCGACCGACAGGTCCAGCTCCTGGTACCGCCGCACCAGCACGCCGTCCGCGGCCTCGATCCAACGTCCCATGACCCGACCTAAGCAGACCGACGAGGGTGTTCAACACCCTCCGCGCGCAGCCGGCGCCCAGCCCGCAGCACCGTTGTCCGCGCCAGCTCGTCGAGGGCGTCCACGAGCACGACGTCGGGCAGGAGGTCCGGAGGCGTCGCCTCCGCCGCGACCGACAGCTCGGTGCAGCCCAGCACGATCGCACCGGCCCCGCGCGACCGCAGGTTGGCCGCGACGTCCGCCAGGGCGGTCAGGTCGCCGCCACGGCCGGCCTTCACGCCGTCGTAGATGAGGGACGTCACGGTCGCCTGACCTGCGACGTCGGGCACCAGGGTCTTGATGCCGTGCGCGTTGAAGGCGTCCAGGTAGACGCCGGACGCGATGGTCCCCTCCGTCGCGAGGAGGCCAACGACGTCGGGCCGCGACCCGCTGAGGCGACCCGTCCAGGCGTCGCTCGACAGCACCGCGGACACCGTCACGTCCACCGCGGACAGCAGGGGGACCGGCGTCGCCGCGGCGATCGCGCCGGCGAACGCGTGCGCCGTGTTGCACGGCAGCACGAGAAAGTCGGCCCCCATCCTCGCGAGGCGCCGGGCGTCGGCGGCGAGCACGGGCGCCGGATCGTCGGCGGAACGGCGCAGGACGAACGCCGTCCGGTCCGGGACTGTCGCGTGCTGCAGCACCACCATGTCGACGTGGTCCTGGTCGCGTGCCGCGTCGGTCAGCCGGACCACGCGCTGCATGAAAAGGACCGTCGCGAGCGGCCCGACCCCGCCCAGTACCCCGACGAGCGTTCCCCCGGCCTCGCCCCCGGCCCCCGCGCCCGCGCCCGGCGCGCCGTCGTCAGGCAACATCACGCTCCGCGGACGGGAGGGGCTCCTCGAGCCCCGACTGCCCGCGGGCCCCGCCCGGCTCCTGCAGTGGGTGGTACTGCGCGAACTTGCGCACCTGGTTCAGCTCGGCGAGACGAACCCAGGCGTCACGGCGTGGCGACAGGTCCCGCTTGTACTTCAGCGGGTGCACGACGTGGGCGCGGCGCACGGTGGCGCGCACCGACTCGTCGTGCACGTACTTGTCGAGGAGGAAGCCCGGGACTATTCGGTACAGCACCTCCAGCGGCTCCATGAACTTCGGCCAGTGCCCGGTGAGATGGTCACCCATCCAGTAGGCGGCGGGGTTCAGCCCGCTCGCGGTCAGGTAGTAGTTCGACCGCCCCGTGCGCGGGTTCAGCTCCAGGAAATGGCCGACGCCGGTGCGCGGATCCACCTTCACGTCGAAGTTCGCGAACCCTGTCCAGCCCAGGTGCTCGACGATCCGGCGGGCGTCCGCCTCGACCTGCGCGAGCCTGCCGGTGAGGATCGCCGCCGGGTTCCCCAGCGTGCCGGGCGTGTGCTCCTCGAGCAGCACGCGACCGCCCCACGCCATGCGTACTGTGCCCGCGAGATCGGAGTAGGTGGTCATGATCCGCATCTGCGCGTCGTCGCCGGGTATGTACTCCTGGATGATCATCGGACGCCGGTAGCCCGCGTCCCCGGCTGCCTTGAGGAGCGCGGCCAGCTCGTCGCGGTCCCGCACCAGGTGCACCTTCGCCTTGCCGCGGAACGACACCTGGTGCCACGCCGTGTTGTCGCCGGGCTTGGCGATGAGCGGATAGGTCAGGTCGAGCTCGCCGACCGGCTCCCCGCCGTCGCGCACCTCCGTGCGCGGGTGCGGGACGCCGATCTCGTGGCAGAGCTCGGAGAACCGCTGCTTGTCCATCACGTGGTCGAGCAGGTCGAGCGACGGGTAGGGGACGACCACGTCCCCCAGCCACGCGCGGTGCTCGGCGAGCGCCCGCACGTACCAGTCCACGCAGGTGAGCGCGATGACCGGGCCCGACGCCGTCGCGGCGAGGCGGCGGATCAGCTCGACCATGACGGCGGGGTCGTCGAGGCGCGGCTCGACGACGTTCCGGATGATGCTGGAGCGCGCGACGTTGGGCGTCGGGCGGATCGACACCACCGTCGACCTGACGCCGTAGCCCTCGTGGAAGGCGCGGGCGAGGCTGTAGGCGCCGGCATCGCCACCGAGGATCACCGGATGTACCGCTGGGTTGTCCGTCATGCCACCTCAGACGGGCAAAGCGGTCGGAAGGTTGTGCCCCGGAGCGGGTGAATTGGAAAATTCGGACACTTGTCGAGCGTGTCGGTCTGGAGTCGATCACGGCTGGAGTCGATCGCAGCCGGAGTCGGTCGGCCCGGTGAGAAGGTGCCAGGTGGGCCGAAATCCGTTCGGTTCAGCCCTGCCTAGTTCACCTCCGCTGAATAGTTCGGGGGAGGCGAACTGGGCGGGGCTGGAGCGCGCAAAGTTCAGCCCACCTGGCACCTTCTCACCGGGCCGACCGACTCCGGTCGGGTCCCGGTCGCGCGAAGTTCACCTTGCCGTCAGCGCCCGGCGCTTGCATGAGCTGACCGAGTCAGCAGCCAGCACGTAGCAGGTACGAGGAGACAACCATGCGCGGAAGAACCATCGTCGGCGCGGCCCTGGCGGCCGCGTCCCTGCTCGGAGGGCTCGCAGCGCCCACGTCCGCCACGCCCACGCCGGCGTCCGCCACGTCGCTCGGGGGCGGCGTCGACCTGGGCGAGCCGCACGACGCCGCGCACGCTCACAACGACTACGAGCACGAGCGTCCGCTCTACGACGCGCTGTCCCACGGCTTCACCAGCGTCGAGGCGGACGTCTGGCTGGTCGACGGCGAGCTGCTCGTCGCGCACGACCTCGTCGACGTCGACCCCGCCAAGACCCTGGAGAGCCTCTACCTCGACCCGCTGGAAGACCTCACGCGCGGCCGTGACCGGAGCGTCTACCCCGGCTCGGACGGCAGCCTCCAGCTCCTGATCGACATCAAGTCCGACGGCGAGCCCACCTACGCCGCCGTCCACGAGGCGCTCGCCGAGCACGCGCGGATCATGACGCGCTCCGTGTACGGACGGGTGCGGACCGGCCCGGTGACCGCCGTCATCAGCGGTAACCGGCCGCTGGAGACCATGCAGGCGCAGCCCGTGCGGTTCGCGTTCTACGACGGGCGGTCCGGCGACCTCGGCTCCGGCCTCCCGGCGAGCCTGATGCCGCTGGTCAGCGACAACTGGACCAAGCTCTTCACCTGGCAGGGCGAGGGCGCGATGCCCGACGCCGAGCGCGAGCGCCTGCACGCCTTCGTGGACCAGGCGCACGCCGCGGGCTACCGGGTCAGGTTCTGGGCCACACCCGACCAGCCGGGGGCCGCGCGCGACGCGGTGTGGACCGAGCTCGCCGACGCCGGCGTCGACCACATCAACACCGACGACCTGCCAGGCCTGGACGCCTTCCTCTCGGCCCGCTAGCGGCGGAGCTCTATCGCGGTGAGGCCCGCCAGGCTCAGGATCACGCGGTCGCCCGTGTCGACGATCGTCGCGAGCACCTGGTCGCAGCCCGCGCACCGGGCCACGAGCCCAGGCGCGTTGGTGTAGACCATGGCCTCGGCCATCGCCGACATGCGGCCGCAGCCGCCGCAGCGGGCGCGCGCCGCCGTCACATCGCCCGTGAACACCTCGGAGAGTGCGCCCGCGAGAACGTTGCCGTCGAGATGATCGGTCATCAGAGGCCTCCGAAGCGTTCGGTGTGGATGTCCGCCGCCGCGTGGCCGAGCTCCTGCAGCCAGCGGGCGACCGCCTCGACGAAGCCCGTCGAGCCGCAGACGTAGAGGCGCGGCCGCTCCGCCGCGGGGATCGTGCGGGCGGCGAGCGTCTCCTGGGTGAGCCGCCCGACGGGGTCGAGCCAGCCGTCCGGCGCCTCGCGCGTGTAGACGAGGTCCAGGCCGAAGGCCGGCCCGGCGAGCGCGGCGAGCTCGTCCGCGAAGAAGACGTCCGCCGGGGTGCGGGCCGAGTACAGCAGCCGGAACGGCGCGGCGTCGTCGGCGGTGCCGTGCGCGGCGGCCATGGCATACAGCGGGACGACGCCGGAGCCGCCCGCCACGAGCTGGACCGGACGGCTGCTCTCGCCCGGGCGCCAGACGAAGAACGCGCCCAGCGGGCCGTGCAGCTCGAGCTGGTCGCCGGGCCGCACCTCGCGGACCAGGAAGGGCGAGACCTCGCCGTCCGGCAGCTCGTCGACCGCGAGGACCACCTGCCCCTCCGGCGTCGACGAGGCTATCGAGTAGGACCTGCTGGCCTGGTAGCCGTCCGGGGCGGTGAGGCGCACGTCGACGTGCGAGCCGGCGTCGCTGCCCGGCCACGTGGGCACGTCGAGGACGAGCCGCGCGGCGGTGGTCGTCTCGTGGCGGGTCTCGGCGACTGTCGCGACGTGCCAAGCGGGGCGCGGCCGCGTCCGGCGGACCGGGGTCACGGGCTGGGCGCTCACCAGTACCGCTCTTCCTTCCACGGGTCGCCGTAGAGGTGGTAGCCGTACTGCTCCCAGAAGCCCGGGTCGTTGCTCGGCATCATCGTCAGGCCGCGCACCCACTTCGCGCTCTTCCAGAAGTACAGGTGCGGCACGAGCAGCCGGGCCGGGCCGCCGTGCTCGGGGTCGAGCGGCTCGCCCTCGGCCTCGGTGGCGATCCAGGCCTTGCCGTCCAGCAGGTCCTCCAGGGGCACGTTCGTCGTGTAGCCGCCGTAGGAGTGGGCCATGACGAACTCGTGCTCGGACTCGACGTTCTCGAAGATCTTGTCGAGGCTGACGCCGCGCCAGCCCATGTCGAGCTTCGACCAGTGGGTGACGCAGTGGATGTCGACCGTGACGTCCTCGACCCCGAGTGCGAGGAGCTCGTCCCAGCTCCACCGGTGGTCGGCGCCGGTCTCGTCCCGGACCGTGAACTCCCAGTCCGCGGTGTCGATGTGCGGGGTGGGCCCGGCGCTGAGCACCGGCCAGTCCTGGACCAGCGTCTGGCCGGGAGGGAGGCGCGCGTCCGGTTCACGTCGGCGGCCGGAGAAACCACGGGTGGCGAAGGACATGCTGACTCCCGTCCGGGCGATCGGGACCGGCCGACCGGCCCGACTCGATGGTGGGGACAGCGTATTGCCGTACCGCACCCCGTGGCGCGCGGAACCGGCTCCTCCCTGCGGGCGAATATTCGCGCCGGCCCCGTCCGCCGACGTCGTAGGGTCGGTGCCATGACCAAGGAGCCGCTCCGGCCGGACGAGCTGGAGGCCTTCGAGCGCCTCCGGCCGCGCCTCGAGGCCATCGCGTACCGCCTGCTGGGCTCGGCCGCCGAGGCGGAGGACGCCGCCCAGGAGGCGTTCCTGCGCTGGGCGGACGCCGACCGCGACCAGATCAGGGTGCCCGACGCGTGGCTGACCCGAGTGCTGACGAACCTGTGCCTCACCCAGCTCAAGTCGGCGCGCGCCCGGCGGGAGGTCTACGTGGGCCAGTGGCTGCCAGAGCCCGTGCTGGGCGGCGACCCGATGCTCGGCCCGGCGGACACCGCCGAGCAGCGCGAGTCCGTGTCGACGGCCATGCTCGTGCTGATGGAACGTCTCACCCCGAACGAGCGCGCCGTCTACGTGCTGCGGGAGGCGTTCGCCTTCTCGCACGCGGAGATCGCCGAGATGCTCGACCTCACCGAGGTGGGCAGCCAGCAGATCCTGCACCGCGCCAAGCAGCACCTGGCCACCGAGCGCAGGCGCGCCGACGTCGACCTGGCCGCCGCCCGGCCGGTCGTGGAGGAGTTCCTGGCGGCCGCCACGAGCGGCAAGATCGAACCGCTGGTCCGGCTGCTGACATCGGACGCCATGGGGATCGGCGACGGCGGCGGCAAGGTCCCCGCCCGCGCCCGGACGGTCTCGGGCGCCGAGGCCGTGGCCAAGTTCCTGCGCGGCCTGTTCCGGCCCGCCGAGGCCAAGCGGGCGGTCGTCGGCGGGAGCCCCGACATCTACGCGTGGACCGCCAACGGTCGCCCGGCGCTGGTCGCCGTCGTGAACGACGAGCTGGTCGGCGTCATGACCCTGGAGCCGACCGCCGAGGGGATCTCCGCGGTCCTCACCCAGGTCAACCCGGACAAGCTCGGGCGGGCCGCCCAGCAGTGGGCCGCCGCTGACCACGGGGAGCCGCTGCTCAAGGGGTGGTGACGCCGCCGCCCGCAGCGGAGTGACCGCCGTCACACGCGGCGGGTGTCAGGGATCGGGCCGCCGCCCAGTTCAGGAGGCAGATACCGTCCCACGACAGGAGCTGCACATGAAGCACCGCATTGTCATCCTCGGCGCCGGCTACGCCGGAGCGTCGGCGGCCGGCCGCCTGGCGCGGCGCCTGCACGCCGACGACGTCGAGCTCACCCTGGTCAACGCCGAGCCCGACTTCGTCGAGCGGGTCCGCATGCACCAGGTGGCCACCGGGCAGGAGCTCCGCCACCGGCCGCTGCGCGACGTGCTCGCCGGCACGGGCGTCACCCTGCGCGTCGCGCGCGTCACCGCCGTCGACGTCGACCGCAGGGCCATCTCTCTCGCGGGGCCGGACGGCGCCGGCGAGCTCAGCTACGACACGCTCGTCTACGCCCTGGGCAGCGCGTTCGACGACCACGGCGTGCCGGGCGTCGCCGAGCACGCCCACGAGCTCGCGAGCCGCCCCGGCGCGCTCCGGCTGCGCGAGCGCCTGGGCGAGCTCGCCCCCGGAAGCCGGGTCGTCGTGGTCGGCGGCGGCCTCACGGGCATCGAGGCGGCCAGCGAGATCGCCGAGGCCCACGCGGACCTGGAGGTCGCCCTGGCGGTCCGGGGCGACCTGGGCGACTGGCTCTCGCCGGCGGGGCAGCGGCACCTGCGCGGGACCTTCGGCCGCCTCGGCGTCACCGTCCGCGAGCACGCCGCCGTCGAGCAGGTTCGCGCCACCGAGGTGCTGACCGCCGACGGCGCCGCGCTCCCGGCGGACGTCACCGTCTGGACCGCCGGGTTCGCCGTGCACCCGATCGCCGCTGCCACGGCGCTGCAGGTCTCGCCGCGCGGGCAGATCGTCGTCGACGGCACGATGCGGTCCGTGTCCCACCCCGACGTGTACGCCGTGGGCGACGCCGCGCTCGCCGACGGCCCGCTGGGCAACCCGCTGCGGATGTCGTGCGCGTCGGGCATCCCCATGGCGTGGCAGGCGGCCGACTCCATCGCCGCGCGCCTGACGGGCGGCAAGCTCCCGGACATGCCGCTCGGCTACGTCCACCAGTGCATCAGCCTGGGCCGGCACGACGCCGTCATCCAGCTGGTCACCGCCGACGACCGGGCCAAGCCGGCCGCGCCGGGCGGCCGCCTCGCCGCCCGGTACAAGGAGCTGATCTGCAAGGGCGCGGCGTACATGGTCGCCCACCCGCTGCCCTACCCGGCCCGCCGCCGCCGCGTCCCGACCCGCCGAATCCCCGCCCTGACCGCAACCTGACGCCTGGTTGTGGGCGCGATCATTGCGCCCAAAGCGGGCGTGTTGTCGCAACGATCACGCCCACAACCATCGCGCCCCGCCTTCAGCCGCGTTGGACGAACTGCGGGTCGATGATCGCCGTCCGCTTTGCGCGGCGGGGGCGGGCCGCCGGGGAGAGCCGGGCGGCGCGGATCGGGCCCTGCAGCACCGGGTCGCCGGTCTCGTGCTGCCAGGTCGCGAGCCGTTCGGCGAGGTCCTTCTCCACCTCGGCGAGGGCCTCGCTCCCGGCGAGGTTGTTCCGCTCGAACGGGTCGGCGTCGAGGTCGTAGAGCTCGACCGGGGGACGCCGCGCGGCGTCGTCCACGCCGACGGCCGAGCCCGAGGCGGCGATGTCGCCGGGGAGCGGTATGGCCGGCCGGTCCTCGTAGCTGACTATGTACTTGTACCGCTCGGTGCGCACGCAGCGGATCGGGTCGTACTGGCGCAGGTCGTGCCAGTTCTTCTCGGCATAGACCGCCTCCCGCCGCGGGCCTTCGCCGCCGCCGCCGTCGACGGCCTCGACGAGCTCGGCCGCGAAGCTCGTCCCCTGGACGTTGCCGGGCACGGGCGCGCCGACGAGCTCGAGCAGGGTCGGCACCACGTCAACATGGCTCACGAGCCTGCGGCTCCGCGGCGTCGCGCGAGCCGTTCCCGTGGGCATCCGGACGATCAGCGCGGTCTCGATCCCGGCGTCGTACAGCGTGGACTTGGCCCGCGGGAACGGCACGCCGTGGTCGGTCGTGAAGATGACTATCGTGCTGTCGTCGAGCCCGAGCGCGGCGAGCTGGTCGAGGATCCGCCCGGTCGCGGCGTCGGCGTAGGTGACGGCGGAGCTGAAGCCGCGGAGGTCGTCGAGCGCCTCCTCCGTGTCGGCCAGGTGGTGCGGCACGTCGACGGCCATGTCCGGCGACGTCGGGAACCGGTGCTTGGGGAACGGCCGGTGGGGCTCGAACATCCCGACCACCATGAGGAACGGGTCGTCCTGCGCGGCCAGCGTGGCCAGCCGGTCCACCGCGAGCTCGGCGACGGCGGGAGCCGCCTGCCGGTCGGCGTTGAGGTCGAGGACCTCGTCGTAGCCGAGCGTCGTCGGGTCGGAGCTCTCGTGCTGCAGCCCGACGAGCACCGAGCGGTAGCCGTGCGGCGCGAGCAGCATCGGCAGGGTGTGCTCGTTCGCGTGGTACTCCCAGCCGAGGTGCGCCAGGCCCATGAGGCCGTTGCTGTGCGGGTAGCGCCCGGTGAACAGCGAGCCGCGTGAGGGGGAGCAGAGCGGCGCGGTGGCGAACGACCGCTCGAAGACGACGCCGCCGGTGGCCAGGCGGTCGACGTTCGGAGTACGCACGTGCTCGAGGCCGTAGGCCCCGAGGTGGCGGCCGGTGTCGTGCCAGTGGACGAGGACGATGTTCGGCGTCGCTGAACCCATGGAACGGAATCTACTCGCCCAGATTTCCCCCGCCCGGTGTCACTGGCACCGTCTACGCTGTCCGCCATGGACGACAGGCCAGTCATCCTCCTGGTCGTGGGCGAGCACGCCGACGTCGTCGAGCAGGAGTTCCGCGCCCGGTACGAACGCGACTACCAGATCGAGGTCGCCGTGGGCTTCGACGCGGGCCTGGACCGGGCGCGCGACCTCGTGCGCGAGGGCGCGCAGATCGCCATGGTCGCGTCGGAGCACCTTCTGGACGAGGGCACGTCGATCGAGTTCCTGCACCACGTGCCCGCGATCGTCGCGACGGCGCGGCGCGTGGCGCTCGTCTGGTTCGACGACTTCGCCGACGCCATCGACGACCTGCGCGCGGCGGCGCTCCGGCGGGACATGGACACGTTCGTCCTCATCCCGCGCGGCCCGCGCGACGAGGAGTTCCACACCGCCCTGATCGAGCTGCTGTCGGAGTGGGGGTGGTCAGTGGGGCGGCCCTTGGTGACCGTGACCGACGTCGTGGCGGAGCCGGGGGACCGGGGCGCGGCGGCGGTCCGGGACCTGCTGGAGCGCCTGGGCTTCCCCTACCGTTCGCTCGGGCCGGGCGACGACGAGGCGGAGGATCTCGTCGAGGCCGCCGGCGCGGGCGCCGAGCTGCCCCTGGTGCGTACCTTCACCGGCCGGGTGCTGTCCGCGGCGACGCCGGCGACGGTCACCGAGGCGATCTACGGCGGGTTCGACTCGATCCCTGACGGCGTCATCGCCGACGTCGCGATCGTCGGCGGCGGTCCCGCGGGTCTCGCCGCGGCTGTCTACGCGGCGTCCGAAGGGCTCGCCACGGTGATGCTCGAACGGGACGCGATCGGCGGCCAGGCCGGGTCGAGCTCGATGATCCGCAACTACCTCGGCTTCCCGCGGGGGATCTCGGGCATGCGGCTCGCCCAGAGGTCCCGCATCCAGGCCGGCCGGTTCGGCGCGCGTTTCTTCACCGGGCGCCCGGTGAACCGGATCGAGCCGGGCCCGGCGAACGAGCCCGAGCACCAGCACGTGCACGTCGCGGGAGCGCAGATGTGCGCCCGCACCGTCGTCATCGCGACGGGCGTGACCTACCGGCGCCTGGGCGTGCCCGGCGTCGACGACCTCGTGGGCGCGGGCGTCTACTACGGCGCGGCGACGTCGATGGCGCGCGAGATGCAGGACCGCGACGTCTACGTCGTCGGGGGCGGCAACTCGGCGGGCCAGGCCGCCGTCCACCTCGCCAAGTTCGCGGGCGCGGTGACGATAGTGGTGCGGCGCGCGAGCCTCGACGAGACGATGTCGGCCTACCTGGTGCGCGAGATCGAGGCGACGTCGAACATCCAGGTGTGGACCCGGACCGTCGTCGCCGACGGCGGCGGGGACGGGCGGCTGCAGTGGCTGCGGCTCGAGAACCTCGACACCGGCGAGCCCACCAAGACGCTCGCCGACGGCCTGTTCTGCCTGCTCGGCGCCGAGCCCGACTGCTCATGGCTGCCCGACGGCGTGGCGCTCGACGAGCGCGGCTTCGTCCTCACGGGCCGCGACGTGCCCCGCGAGGCCTGGGTCGACGGCCACCCGCCCGCCAGCCTCGAGACGACGGTGCCGGGCATCTTCGCGGTCGGCGACGTGCGCGCCGGGTCCATGAAGCGGGTCGCGTCGGCGAGCGGCGAGGGCGCGTCGGTGCTCCCGCTGGTCCACGCCCACCTGGCCGAAATCCGATCCCGCGAGTTCACCCCCTGACCGCCCCCGGCCCCGTTGAGTGCTGGCTATTTGTTGCCTGACAGGCCGAAACTCAACAAATATCCAGCACTCAGCGATCGGCCTGGTGGAGGCGGTCCAGTTCCGCGCCTACGGCTGTCATGCCCTGGGCCAGGGCGCGCAGGTCGTCGAGCGGTAGGCGCGCGAGGATGTCGTCGGCGAACTCGGGGCGCGAGGCGACGAGCCGCCGCATGGCGGACCGGCCGAGCTCGGTGGCGTGGACCCGGCGCACCCGAGCGTCGTGAGGATCGCTCGATCGCGCGACCATGCCCTGCGCCTCGAGCCGGTCCAGCAGCCCGGACATCGACGCCATGGACACCCCGAACGTCTCCGAGAGCCCGCTGCCGGTCATGCCGTCGTCCGTGGTGACCAGCATGGTGAGGACCTTGAGCTGCTGGATCGTGAGCTCCACGGTCAGCAGCGGGTTGAGCAGGGTCGGCAGCGCCCCGGACTCGAACGAGATGTTGAGATTCCGGATCCGCGCGGCCAGCCGCGCGCGCTCGTCGTCACCGGTCCCCGTCACGTGCCCACCGTAGTTGGTGGAGTGACCTCCGGCACGATTTACTTAGGATCTGCCTAACCTATTTACTTAGGATCGGGTTAAGTTTATCGTCCCAGGCATGACAACTTCACCCCCGGACGCCGCCACCTTCGAGGAGCTGGACGTCGCCGCGCTCCGCGCGAAGTACGCGGCCGAGCGCGACCGCCGGATCCGTCCGGACGGCGCCACCCAGTACCGCCGCGCGGCCGGCTCCTTCGGCTACTACGCCACGGACCCCTACACCCCGCGGGCTGAGCGCGAGCCGCTGACCGACTCGGTCGAGGTGCTCGTCGTCGGCGGCGGGTTCGGGGGGCTGGTCACGGGCGCGCGGCTCCGGCAGGCGGGCGTCGAGAACCTGCGGATGATGGACGAGGCCGGGGACTTCGGCGGCACCTGGTACTGGAACCGCTACCCCGGCATCCACTGCGACATCCAGTCCTACGTGTACATGCCGCTCCTGGAGGAGGTCGGCTCGGTGCCGGAGTGGCGCTACGCGCCCGGCGAGGAGATCCGGCAGCACGGCGTCGCCATCGCCCGGAAGTTCGACCTGTACCGGGACGCCGTCTTCCACACCCGGGTGACCGCGCTGGACTGGAACGAGGCGGCCGACGAGTGGGTGGTGCAGACCGACCGCGGCGACCGCATCCGCGCCCGGTTCGTGATCACGTCCTCCGGCACGCTCAGCGAGCCCAAGCTCCCCGGCATCCCCGGGATCGAGACGTTCCGCGGCCACACGTTCCACACCAGCCGGTGGGACTACGGCTACACCGGCGGCGACCAGTTCGGCGGGCTCACCGGGCTCGCGGACAAGAAGGTCGCCGTCGTCGGCACGGGCGCCACCGGCGTCCAGGTCATCCCGTTCGTGGCGCGCGACGCCGAGCACCTCTTCGTGTTCCAGCGCACGCCGTCGTCGGTCGACGTCCGCGACAACCGGCCCACCGACCCGGAATGGGCGGCGTCGCTGCGCCCCGGCTGGCAGCGGGAGCGCATGGACAACTTCCTGTCCGTCGTCTCCGGCGAGCCGGTCGGTGAGGACCTGACGCGCGACGGCTGGACCTCGACCGCGCAGCTCCAGCGCAAGATGATCACCGGCGCCCTCGACACGAGCGTGTCCGCCGAGGGGCGCGAGCGGATCGACGAGCTCGTCGACCTCGCCAAGATGAACGAGATCCGCGCCCGCGTCGACGAGGTGGTCACCGACCCCGCGACCGCCGAGCTGCTCAAGCCCTGGTACCGCTACATGTGCAAGCGGCCGACCTTTAGCGACGTCTACCTCCCGACGTTCAACCGGCCGAACGTCACGCTCGTCGACACCGCCGACTTCGGTGGGATCACCCGGATGACGGAGACCGGCATCGTCGTCGGCGACACCGAGTACGAGGTCGACTGCGTCATCTTCGCCACCGGGTTCGAGGTCGGCGTCTCCGGCGTGCTGTCCGGAACGATGCCCGTGACCGGCCGGGGCGGCCAGCCGCTGCTGGAGGCCTGGGGCCGCGGCCCGACGACGCTGCACGGGTTCTACAGCCACGGGTTCCCGAACCTCTTCCACCTCGGGTCCCTGCAGAACGCCAACTCCGTGAACTTCGTGCACATCCTGCAGGAGCAGGCCGAGCACATCGCCGCCGTCATCGCCGAGAGCCGCGCGGCGGGCGCCCGCTACGTCGAGCCCTCCGAGCAGGCGCAGGCCGACTGGTCGCGGACCATCCGCGAGTCCAGCCACGACAACAGCGCCTTCCAGGCCGAGTGCACGCCCGGCTACTACAACCGGGAGGGCGCCAGCGCAGGGCCCAGCTTCTCCTACGGGCCGGGGCCGGTCGCGTTCCACCGTTTGCTGCGGGAGTGGCGCGCGAGCGAGCTGGGCGACGTCCTGGTGGCGGCGGAGTGATGGGGTTCCGGGGGATGACAAGGCGATCCGGGGGCCTTCGGGTGCCGGGCACCACCGACGCCTACATGACCCGCAGCGGGGCGGCGGGCGGGTTCGTCTACGAGTTCGACGCGCTCGCCGAGGGCATCCGCCAGTCGAACGGCGGCTGACCCGCCGGGGCTCGCCGCAGGTCCGCTTCGAGCACAACGTTGCGCGTGCTTTCGACTCGAGAAGCGTGCGTAACCCTGTGCTCGAAGCGGACCTCCATCTCGGCGACCAAGGACACGAGCGCCGACGGCTGACGCGGACGGCGTCGGGTAGAAAAGACCCCATGGAAACCATCACCTCGGACGTCGTGGTCGTGGGTCTCGGTGGGTTCGGCAGCGCGGCGCTGTGGCGCCTCGCCGAGCGCGGCGTCGACGTCGTGGGGATCGAACGCTTCGACATCGGGCACAACCTGGGTTCCTCGCACGGTGTGACCCGGCTGTTCCGGGTCGCCTGCATGGAGCACCCGGGCCTGGCCGCCGTGGCGCGCAAGTCCCTGGAGCTGTGGACGGGGCTGGGGGAGCGGTACGGCGAGACGTACGTCGAGCAGATCGGGTGCCTGAGCGTGGGCCGCCCGGGCTCGCGGCCCGTCCAGGGCACAACGGTGGCGGCCGACGGCGCGGGGATCGCGGTGACGCACCTGACTCACGCCGAGCTGGTCGAGCGGTACCCGCAGTTCGCGGGCTACGACGAGGACGCCGTCGGCGTGCTCGACCCCGAGGGTGGCCTCTGCTTCCCCGAGCGCAACGTCCGGGCCCAGGTGCGCGCGGCCGCCGAGGCCGGGGCACGGGTGTACCCGGGCACGCGCGTGACGTCGGTCGAGCTGGTGGACGGCGGTGTGCGCGTGGTGACGCCGACCGTCGTCTTCGAGGCCGCGCAGGCCGTGGTCGCCGCCGGGGCCTGGAACGCGAAGCTCCTGCCCGGCCTGCCGCTGCGGCCGCGGCGTACCCCGCTGTACTGGTTCGCGCCGAAGGCGGACGCCACGGAATCGTTCGACCTGTCGGCCTTCCCGTCGTTCATCTACGAGCTCGCCGACGGCCGGAGCGTGTGGGGCCACGGGAGCGGCGACGGCTTCCACATCAAGATCGGGCTCGGCGACCACGGCTCCGACGACACCGACCCCGACGAGCTCGACCGCTACATCCACCCGCGCACCGACGTCGACCGGCTCGCCGACGCCGTCGCGACTGCGTTCCCGCAGGTGGACCCGGTACCGGTCAAGGCGATCCCGTGCATGATCACCAACTCGCCGGACGAGCAGTTCCTGGTCGGCCGGCCGGACGGCGACCCGCGCCTGGTCATGGCCGGCGGGGACAGCGGGCACGGGTTCAAGCACGCAGCAGGTGTGGGCGAGCTGCTGGCCCAGATCGCCGTCGGGGAGCAGACCTACGGCGACGTCGGCTTCATGGACCCCACCCGATTTGCGGGTTAGGTCACATTTTCACCGGGTGAAACCGCCACACACCGGATGTGGCGCGGAGCACCCCTCGGCATGCGGAAAGATGCGCGCATGAGGTTCGAGTATTTCGCAGTCCCGGACGACGAGACCGCAGCCCTGACCATCGACGGCGGCGAGATCGACGGAAGCGTGGCATCCCACGTCGTCGACCCCGCCTCGGTGCTGGGCCAGCTGGAGCGGTTGCTCGGCGGCCCGGTCGGGGACGACGGCCTGCGCAGCGCGCAGCTCGTCGCCGAGAGCCCGGACGGCGCCCGGCTCGTGATCCGGCTGTCCAACCACCTGGTGTCCCTCTTCGGCATGGTGCGGCCGACGACGCTGGACGACGTCGTGCGGCACTGGTCGCTCTCCCGGCGGTTCCGGCGCGCCGACCCGGAGGACCTGAACGCCTTCGCCGCCGGCCTGCACGAGCTGTGCAAGGGCAGCGGCCTGCGCGTCTACTGCCGGGCGACGGCGGACGAGGCCGAGCTGGCCGCAGCCATGGCGCCGGCCTCGGCCGGGCTGGCCGGCGGGGACTCCGACGAGCCGAGGCCACTGCCCCGACGCCGCTGACGATCGAGGTTTCATCGACGTGGCGACCCCGGCTGGGGCGACGGGCGGTGGCAGTCCACTCCTCCTGACCTGGGTTCAGCAGGTCCCGGACGACCGTAATTCGACGGTGAATGGTCGCTCCGAGCCTGCTGAACACGAGTCAGTCCGGACCGGACGCCGGACAGCGCGCCTCAGCGGGTGGTCGGGGCGTCGTTCGCGTAGATGTCCCGGTAGAGGCGGAGCGCCCCGGTGGTGAGCTCCTGGCGGTCGCGTCCCGCGAACCGGCCGATCGCCAGGGCCTCCGGCGTCGGCGTCTCGCCAGTGAGCGCGCGGCGGAGCATGCGGACTGCGCCCGCCGCGTGGGTGACCCAGAGCGCCTGAGCGATCCAGACGCCGGGCGCATCCGGGTGCGGGCCCAGGAACGGCAGGTTGTCGGGTGTCACCGCGAAGACCCCGTTGACCCGCTCCTCGGGCTCGAACCGCGCCGCCGGGTCGAGAAGCTGCTGCGCCTCGTCGATCGCCGGCGTGAGGTCGGGCGACCAGGCCAGCCCGGTGCCCTGGTCGAGGGTGTCCTGCTCGATCGCGACGGGTGCGTGGTCGTAGGACCCCAGGCCGAGGCGGTCGCCGTGCACCCGGCCGTAGACGTGCTGCTCGGGCCAGCGGAGGAAGGGGCCCTCGCGCAGGTCGGAGCGCCGCGGGCCGTAGACGTAGGGGTGGGCGACCGGGACCAGCGGGAGCTCGATCCCGACCAGGTCCGCGAGGGTCGGACCCCAGACCCCGGCGGCGAGGACGACGTCGTCGGCGGCCCACGTCTCGCCGTCCTTCGTCCGCACTGTGGCCCGCTGCCCGGGGGTGATGCCGACGACCTCGGCGCCGCCGACGAACCGTGCGCCCGCGGCGGTCGCCTGCCGGCGCAGGGCGGCGGTGAGGACGGCGGGGGCGGCGGTGCCGTCCAGCTCGTAGTGCCAGGCCGCCACCACACGGTCCACGTTCACCAGGGACCCGACAGAGCCGGGCAGGGAGCCGCGGCCCCTCTCCGTGACCAGCAGGCCGGCTGCGCGGGCCTGCTCGGCCCGCTGGGACAGCTCGTGGGCGCCGTCGTCGGAGGTGGCGATCTCGATCCCGCCCGACCGCGAGAAGCCGGAACCGAGCGACGCATACACCTCGGCGGACTCACGCGCGAGGGCCGTGAGGATCGGCGCCTCGTTGTACAGGCCGACGAGCCCGGGCGCGAGCGACGTCGAGCCGCGCGGTGCGCCGGCCTCCCGCTCGAGTACGGTCACCTCGAACCCGTCCAACGCCGCGAGCTCCGCTGCGAGGGCGGTTCCGACCACTCCAGCTCCGATGATCACGATCTGACGCGCCATGTTTCACTGCCTTCCTGCGGTATGTGGTACCGGCCGGTCGAGCCGACCTTCCGTGGCCATCGATTTCGGCGATCGTAGCGACGAACAAATCGCTTTCGCGGGTCCAGGAGCTCACCTACGCTCCGGAGCGTGAGCTCGTTCGAGGCCTTGCGCGACCTGCCCCACCGTGAAGCGGCCGGGCGCCTGCTCGCCGAGGGCTGGAACGTGTGCGGCATCGGGGACTGGGCCACGGTCTGGCGCTCGCCGGACGGAACGCAGGTCGCCCGGGTGAGTCCGTTCGAGCCGGCCTACGAGGTCTTCGTCGAGCTGTGCCGCCGCCTCGAGGGACACTCGCTGCTGCCGCGAGTCGACTTCGACGCTCCCCTGGGGGGTGGGGGTCGCCTCACGGTGCTGGAGTTCCTGCTGCCGGCAGAGTCGGCCGAGGCGGACGGCGTCGTCGAGCGCTGGGCTGCTGCCCTGCCGGACGACCCGATCACCCAGGTCCGTCGCATGGCCGAACAGCTCGACGCCGAGGCGGCCGCGCAGATTCCGTTCTGGGGCGGGCTCGACCACAACCCGGGCAACGTCATGAAGAACGTCGCCGGCGAGCTCAAGCTCGTCGACCTGTTCTATGCCGCCGGCCTGGAGATCTACCGGGTGCTGCTGGAGGACCCGGCGAAGATCGCCGAGTCCTTCGCACCCGAGCGGCGCGAGCACATCTGCGACATCGCGGCTCTGGCCCGCATGTCGTCACCGGATGAGATGGCGGCACTTCGGACGGCGGCGGCGAGCATCGCTTAGGGTCCTCTCTCGGTGACCGCCGATCACGTGAGCAGGTGCTCGGGTACCGCCAGATCCTCGTGGCCGAACAGGTCGGTCAGGGCTTGCGGATCGTCTTCCGCGCAGGTCTCGGCAAGTGTGTCGATCAGCTGGTCGTAGTCGTGGCCCGTCTTGCCCTCGAACGCGGCAGTCATCCGGCCCCATTCGTCCCAGGGCAGCATCTCGCGGTTGCACAGCGCGGCGAGATCGCGGACGGCGTTGGCGCTGATCTCGGCCGGCCCCCAGGCGTGGTCCGTGCCGGGCACTCCGAACCGCTGCCCGTCGATCAGCCCCGCCCGGTACCGGGTCCAGGCCTCGCCACCGGTCAGGAACTCGCCCGGCGCGAGATCCTCGAGACGGTCGACATAACCCTTGCCGAGATGTTCGGTGTCGACGCGCACCCAGCGTTGATCGTCGGCGTCCCAGTACTCGGTGATCCAGTGGTCGAAGCCGTGTCCCTCGCGGAAGTAGGTCCCGAAACCGCACCGGGCCCGCGCGGGAATGCCCCGCGCCCGCAGGAACGCGCAGGCGAGAGTGGTGAAGTGACGGCATGTCCCGACCACCCGCTTGTCGGGTGTTCTGCCGTCGTGCAGCGGAGACGGATCGAGCGCGGTGAGCACGGCCAGCAGCTTGCTCGCCGGCCGGATGTTCTTCTCCGGAATCCGGTCATCACCGACCCCGGCCGCTGTGGCGTCGTGGGGCTGGATCACGAGGCCTTGCACGACGGCGCAGATGCCCACGGGATCGTCCGGCAGCCCGTCGACAAGCTGATTCTGCGCCGCGTCCAGACTGGTGAAGCGTCCGGGCCGGGAGTAGCTGAGCGCGTCATCGGTCATGGCACGGGATCGTACGGGGCAGGTCTGACACTCGAGCGGGAGGTCGCCGAGCCCTGACCTTGCTTCAGCAGGCTCCGGCAGAGCCATGACCCCGGGGCGGATGGTCGCCGCGAGCCTGCTGAACACGGGTCAGTCGGTAGTGCCGTGGGACCGGCGGGCCAGGTCCGCGCCGTCCTGCCAGGTCTTGAGGCGGCGCTCGTAGATGCCCGTGACGATCTGCTGCGCCTGCGCGCCGAACAGCGCGCGCAGCGGCGGGTGCTCGCTGTCCACGATCTCCAGCAGCGCCTCGGCGGCTGCGGCGGGTGAGCCGGGCGCCTGCCCGCCCCGCCGTCGGGCAGCAGCTTCGCGGACGAAGTCGTAGGTCGCTGACGGCGCGGAGGTGCGGGCGGACGGCCCGGCCCAGTCGGTGTCGAAGCCGCCCGGCTCGACGAGGGTCACGCGGATGCCCAGCGGCTCGACCTCGATCGCAAGCGACTCGCTGACCGCCTCCAGGGCCCACTTCGACGCGTGGTACGCGCCCAGGTTCGCGAAGGCGCCGACGCCGCCGATGCTCGACATCTGCACCACGTGCCCGCTGCCCTGCTCGCGCAGGATCGGCAGGGCCGCCTGCGTCACCCACATCGCTCCGAAGAAGTTCGTCTCGAGCTGGGCGCGCAGCTCCGCCTCGGTGACCTCCTCCACTGCGCCGAAGTGCCCGTACCCGGCGTTGTTGACGACGACATCGATCCGGCCGAACCGTTCGTGCGCCTGCCGGACGGCGGCCTCGTCGGCCGCGCGGTCGGTGACGTCGAGCTGGAGCGGCAGGATCCGGTCGCCGTACTCGGCCGCGAGGTCGTCGAGGGCCGAGAGCGAGCGGGCGGTGGCGGCCACCTGGTCGCCGCGGCGCAGGACCGCGAGGGCGAACTCGCGGCCGAAGCCGCGGGATGTGCCGGTGATGAACCAAACCTTGGACATGGGATCTCCTTGCTCGTTGGTCTGCTCGTTGATCTGCTTGCTGGTCTGCGCGCTCATCGCTGGGCCGCCGGGCGCACGATGATCTCGTTCACGTCGACGTCGGCCGGCTGGTCGAGGGCGAACGAGATGGCGCGGGCGATCGCGTCGGCCGGGATGAGGTTGCGGCGGAAGGCCTTCATGTAGGTCTGCGCGCCGGCGTCGGAGATGTGGTCGGCCAGCTCGCTCTCGACCGTGCCGGGCGTGATCGTGGTGGCGCGGATGCTCGGGTCCGCCTCCATGCGCAGGCCCTCGGTGATCGCCCAGGCCGCGAACTTGGTGGCGGAGTAGACGGCCGACGTCGGATACACCTCGTGCGCACCGATCGAGGCGACCGTGACGACGTGCCCGCCGGCCTGCCGCTCGAAGTGCGGCAGCACCGCGGCGATGCCGTGGAGCAGCCCCTTTACGTTGACGTCGATCATCTGGTCCCACTCGTCGACCAGGAGGGCGTCGAGCCTGGACAGCGGCATGACGCCCGCGTTGTTCACGATGACGTCGATGCGCCCGTGCTCCTCGACGACGCGGTCGACGACGGCTCGCACGGCGTCGCGGTCGGTCACGTCGAGGCGCTGGGCGCTGGCCTGGCCGCCGTCTGCCCGAATCCTTTCCACCAGCGCCTGGAGGCGGTCGGTGCGGCGGGCGCCGAGGACGATCCGGTGGCCCTCGGACGCGAGCCGCAGCGCGGTGGCTTCGCCGATGCCGCTGCTCGCGCCGGTGACGAGGACGACCTTGGAGGTCTGGGTGTTCGTCTCTGTGGTCATGGATCCAGGCTGCGGCGCCGCCGGGAGCCCAGGAAGGACGCCGTCTTCCTGGGTGCAGCACACCCTGGATAGGCGCGGCGGGCCGAGTACCGTCGAAGGCATGACCTCATCACCGCTCGGCGACTACCTGCGCAGCAGGCGGGCCCAGCTGACGCCGGAGGCGCTCGGGCTGCCCGTGTACGGGAGGCGTCGCGTCGTCGGCCTGCGCCGTGAGGAGGTGGCGATGCTGACGGGCGTCAGCGTGGACTACTACATCCGGCTGGAGCAGGGGCGCGAGGTGAGCCCGTCGCCGCAGGTGCTCGACTCGCTCGGCGAGGTGCTGCGCCTGGACCACGATGGTCGGCAGCACCTGTACCGCCTGGCCGGCCTGAGCCCCCGGCCTGAGCCGCCGGCGCCCGTCGAAGAGGTGGACGCGTCGCTGCTGGAGCTGATGCTCTCCTGGCGGGACAGCCCGGCGATCGTGCTCGGCCGGGCGTTCGACGTGCTGGCGACCAACCCGCTCGGCGAGGCGCTGTTCGGCGGGTTCCCGTTCTCGCGGAACCTGACGCGCATGACGTTCCTCGATCCGGGCGCGCGGACGTTCTATCCCGACTGGCACCTGGTCGCGGAGAACACGGTCGCCGGGCTGCGCCTGGCCGACGGGCTGACGCCGGGCGACCCCGCCATCCGAGGCGTCGTCGACGAGCTGCGCGTGAAGAGCCCGGACTTCGTGGCGATGTGGGACCAGCACGACGCGCGGGGGAAGCGGCTGACGGCGAAGCGGTTCCAGCACCCCGAGGTCGGTCACATGGAGCTGCGGGTGCACGTGTTCGACGTGCGCGGGGCGCCAGGGCAGGAACTCGTGGTCTATCACGCGACGCCGGGCTCGGCGGCGGCGGAGGCACTGTCGCTGCTGGGGACGATCGCGGCTACGCGGGCGGTCGGCTGAGGCTGCCGGACTCTGTCAAACTTGAGGTGTGACAGACCGGATCCCCACCGGCGTACCTACCCGGCCCGGTCCTCGGCCCAGGGTCGACATCCCGTACCCCCGCTTGTCCCCAGGACTGCGCAGCTACTTCGCGACCGAGGGCGGGGGCGCGACGCTCCTGCTCGCGGCGTCGGCCATCGCGCTGGTGTGGGCGAACGTGGCGGGCGCCTCGTACAACGAGCTCTGGGAGACGCCGGTCAACCTCACGGTCGGCACCTGGGAGCTGCACCTGACGTTGCACCACTGGGTCAACGACTTCCTCATGGCCGTGTTCTTCCTGGTGGTCGGCGTCGAGGTCAACCGCGAGCTGACCGTGGGGGAGCTGCGCAGCTTCCGCGCCGCGTCCGTCCCGCTCTTCGGCGCCATCGGCGGGCTGGCGGTCCCGATCGGCATCTACCTGCTGATCAACCCGTCCGGTCCCGACGCGTCCGGGTGGGGCCTGCCGATGTCCACGGACACGGCGTTCGTCATCGGCGTGCTCGCGCTGGTCGGGCCGCGCTGTCCTGATCAGCTCCGCATCTTCCTGCTGACGTTGGCGATCTTCGACGACATCGGCGCCATCACCCTGCTCGGCATCTTCTACTCCGACGCGCTGATGGTGGGCGCGCTCGTCCTCGCGGCGTTCCTCGCGGTGGTCCTGTTCGCCATGCGCTGGATCGGCGTCTGGCAGATCGCCCCGTACCTGATCGTGGGCGCGCTCCTGTGGGTGGTGGTGCTCGAGTCCGGGCTGCACCCCACGCTCGCGGGCGTGGTGGTGGGTCTCGCCGTCCCGACGGCGCGGCACGGGAACGACGACGAGGCGCGCCTCCACTTCGGGTTCTACGGCCGCGCGCTCATGGAGGAGCTCGATCCGGCCCGGTCGCGGCTCGCCGTCCGGGCCGCGCAGTCCGCCGTCCCGACGAGCGACCGCCTGCTCGACGCGCTGCACCCGCTGAGCTCCTACGTCGTCGTGCCGGTGTTCGGGCTCGCGAACGCGGGCGTCGTGCTGTCCGGCGAGTCGATCGGCGCAGCCCTGTCCAGCCCGGTGACGCTCGGCGTGCTGGTCGGTCTGGTGCTCGGCAAGGGGATCGGCGTGTTCGTCGGGGCGATGATCGCGCTGGTGACGGGGATCGGCACCCTGCCAGGTCAGGTGCGGTACGGGCACCTCGCCGGGGGCGCGTTCCTGTGCGGGATCGGCTTCACGATCGCGCTGTTCGTCAGCGAGCTCGCCTTCGACGACGACGCGCTCGTCAACGAGGCGAAGGTCGGCATCATCGTGGGCTCGATCGTGTCCGGCGTCCTCGGCGCGGTGATCCTTCGCTACTTCGGCGACCGCCTGCCCCTGTGCTCGCCGAACGAGGCCAGCGGCCCGCCGCCGCTCCCCGAGGGAGCCTGGCGCCCGCCTGCGTGAGCGTCGTCCGGCTCAGTGCGCCGGAGTCGTGTCGCCGGGTGCCAGCGCACCGTTGGCTTCGGGTGCTGCCACCTGTCCCTGTGCCGTGGTGGCGTCGTCGCCGGCAGGTGCGTTCGCCGCTGCTGCCGCTTCCTCACGGGCCAAGAAGGTGCCGAGCTCGCCGATGGTGCTCATCAGCGGCGCGGGGAACACGACCGTGGTGTTCTTGTCGACGCCGAGCTCGACCAACGTCTGCAGGTTGCGCAGCTGCAACGCCAGCGGATGCGCCATCATGATGTCGGAGGCGTCGCCCAGCTTCGAAGCGGCGAGGTGCTCACCTTCGGCGTTGATGATCTTCGCGCGCTTCTCCCGCTCGGCTTCGGCCTGACGTGCCATGGCGCGTTTCATGCTCTCGGGCAGCTGGATGTCCTTGAGCTCGACCAAGGTGACCTGGAGGCCCCACTCGGTGGTGGTGCGATCGAGGATCAGGCGGATGTCCTCGTTGATGTGGTCGGTCTCCGCCAGGATCTCGTCGAGGGCGTGCTGCCCGACAACGTTCCGCAGCGTGGTCTGGGCGATCTGGTTGATGGCTGAGGTGACGTTTTCGATCACGATCACGGACTTCACGGCGTCGACCACCCGGAAGTAGGCGACTGCGGCCACGTCGACGCTGACGTTGTCCTTCGTGATGATGCCCTGGGACTGGATCGGCATGGTGACGATCCGCAGGGAGATGCGATGCAGTACGTCGACCACCGGGATGATGATCCGAAGTCCTGGGTCGCGGGTGCCCTCGAGTCGGCCGAACCGGAAGAGCACACCCTTCTCGTACTGCTTGACGATCTTGACGGCCATTGCGAGGCCGATCACGACCAGAATCAGAATCAGGATCAGGATCCAGGCCCAGGCGCTCATCGGAATGCTCCGCAAGGTCCGCGCAAGGAGCCGTCAGCTGGCGGTCCGGCCTTCGACGTCATCATGACGCCCCACCCTCTCGAGAAGGTCCTGGACCAGTCCGGGTAGAGGCGCCCTGGACTCGGTCATTCCTCACGATACTCCGGCGAGAACCCGCAGTGCCGTCACGTGCTCCTGGCGCGGTAGGGGCAGGCGTTACCGGCGGAAGCGGGCGCGCTTGCGCGACATCGACATCGTGTCCCGCAGGTCGGTGACCGTGACGTCGCCCAGGTACGGCTCGCCGTTGATGAACAGCGTGGGCGTGCCGTGCACCCCGGCGTCGATGCCCGCCTGGTAGTCCTTGCGGACGGCGTTGGCGAACCGCTGCGCGGGTTCGCCCACCAGGGCGGCCGTGTCGAGGTCGAGCTGCTCGCCGTAGCGGATGATGGACGCGTCGTCGAGGCTGTTCTGGTTCTTGAAGAGCAGGCCCGCCATCGGCCAGAACGCGCCCTGGTGACCCGCGGCCTCGGCGGCGAGGGCCGCAGTCAGCGCGTACGGGTGCGGCTCGAACAGGGGGAAGTGGCGCCACACCAGGCGGACCCGGCCCTCGGAACTGTTGATGAGCTCGTGCAGGACGGGCTTGGCCGCTCCGCAGTACGGGCACTCGAAGTCGCCGAACTCCGTGATCGTGAAGGGCGCCTCCGGGTTGCCGTACGCCCAGCGGAAGGCGAACTCTCCCTCGTGCGGGTCGACCTGCGCAGCGAGCGGGGTCGCTTCCCGCGTGCCGTCGGACTCTGCGTTCGTCATGGCCTCATCCTCGCACCGGCCTGAGACGTCAGGGGAGCGAGTGTGACGGGCGGCACCGCGCCGGAGGCGGCCGAGTCGCGCAGCAGCTCGGCCAGGTCGTGGGGCGGTGCCGGCTCCTCGGTGAGGGTCGCCGCGGTGATCCGGTCGAGCCGGAAGCCGCGCCCGGCCTGCCGCGTGCGGCACCAGGCGATGAGGTACCAGCGGCTGTCCGCGGTGAGCAGTCCGGCCGGTTCCACGAGGCGGTCGCTCTCGTGGCCTGCGGCGTCGACGTAGGCCAGCCGCAGGACCGTGCCGGTCGCGACCGCCTGCTCCACCGCGGCATGGACCACCGGATCGAACGACGACGGCAGCGTCACGATCTGCTGGGCGAGGCGCTGGGTCGCGACTGAGGCAGGCCCGGTCATCGACGCCGCGATCTTGAGGGCCGCCGAGCGCGCCGCTCCCGCGTACGGGGCGGAGGCATCGGCCGCTGCGAGCGCGACGGCCAGCGCCGAGGCCTCGGCCGCGGTGAACCGCATCGGCGGCAGCGTCATCTCGGGGTCGATCGACCAGCCTCCGCCCCGCCCGGAGGTGGAGCGCACCGGGACGCCGGCCTCCATCAGGGTCTGGAGGTCGCGCTGCACCGTGCGGGCATGCACCTCGAACCGGACGGCGAGGGCCGCGACGGTCAGTGATCGCGGCGCGGCCGCGCGCAGCTCTTCCACCAGCGCGTAGAGCCGGGCCGTACGGTTCACGGTGCCGACGCTACCTTCCTGCCGCGAGTTCCCGGCGAGTTCCCGCGGCGAGCAGGAAGTCCTCCTCGCGCCGCAGCTCCCGCTCGGTGATGGTCAGGGGGAACAGGGTGAAGCCGTGCATGGCGCCGGCGACGACGTCGAGTCGGACGGGCGCGCCCGCCGCTCGCCACCGCTGCGCCAGGAACAGGGAGTCGTCCAGCAGCGGGTCCTCGGTCCCGACGACCATCCGGGCCGGCGGCAGGCCGGTCAGGTCGGCGAACAGCGGCGAGACCTCGGGGTCGCGGCGCTGTTCCGCCTCCAGCGCGGGGGTGAAAAGCTCGTAGCTGCCCCGGATGCTCGCGGTGTTGCTCAGGAGCTGGCGCTCTCCGAACAGCCGCTGGCTCGGCGTCATCGACAGGTCGTACGGGCCGAAGGACAGGTGAGCCGCCTGGAACGCACCGGTGACGCCGTGCCGGTCGCGAAGCCGCAGCAGGGTCACCACGCTCAGGTGGGCTCCGGCGGACTCGCCCCCGATCAGCAAGCGTTGCGTGCCGAACTCGGCGGCCGCCTCGTCGACCAGCCACCGCGCGGCGGCCTCGCAGTCGTCGGGCCCGGCGGGGAACGGGTGCTCGGGCGCGAGGCGGTAGTCCACGCTGACCACTGCCAGCCGTGCCCGCTCCGCGAGCCGCCATAGCCTCTCGTCCTGGCCGCTCGCCGAGCCGAACGCCCAGCCGCCGCCGTGCACGTGCAGGTACACGCTGTCGACCTGGTCGGGCACGAACACTCTGACTCCCACCCCGCCCGCGACGACGCGGTCGCGGCCCTGCGGCAGGGTGACGGGCGGCGTGTCGCCGCCGAGGCGGTTGCGCCGCAGTGCGGCCAGCAGGGCGGCGTCCGGCATGCCCGCGCGAGCCGGGCGCGCCGCGGCCGCGGCAGCGAAGCTCTCGTTGAACTCCAGGGTCTCGGCGAGGCAGTCCTCGTCTGTGATCGTCATGCTGTCGACGGTCGCAGGCGCCCGCGACAACGTCGTGTCACCTTTTCCCGGTGACTTGCGTCACGTCAGAACCGGTAGTGGAGCACCCGCGCGCCCTGCCGGGACAGCGCCGCGCTGTGCGACATGAGCCGGGTCAGCGCCCGCACCGGCTGCGGGAACGCAGCGACCTCCGGGGCGCGGGTGAGCAGCTGCTCCTCGACGAGGGTGAGCCCCGCGTCCCACCGCTCCGGCTCGCGCGGATCGTCGAAACCCTCGGCCGCGTCGATGCCGAGCGCCTTGATGGTGGGGTGGTACTTCATCGCCCATGCGGCGAACCGGGTGTAGCCGTTGAGCGCGAGCTCGCCGGTGGGCAGGTGCTCGGTCAGTGCCCTGGCCATGGTCCGGAACGAGGCGCCGGGCAGGAAGGGCAGCAGTCCCTCGGCCACGATCATCGCGGGCCGGTCGCCCGGTACGTCCCGCAGCCAGCCGGGCTGGGTCACGTCCGCGCCGACGACGTGCGAGCGCTCCCCGAGGAGCTCGCGGCGCAGGTCCGCGACCACGGGCAGATCGACGTCGTACCAGTCGACGCCGGACGGCGGGGCGCACCGGACCACTCGCGTGTCCAGGCCGCACCCCAGGTCGAGCACGACGGCGTCGGGGTGGGCGGTGACGAACCGGCGGACCATGTCGTCGAGCTTCCGGGCGCGCAGCGCGGTGCTGGCGACGAGGCTGGGCTTCAGCTTGAGCCGGGCGAAGTCGTAGTCGATCCGGTCCGCGAACTCCGCCGAGAGCGCGTCGCCGAGGATGGGCTCGGGTGCCCTGCTGTCGAGCGCTCGCGCGTGCAGCGTGAGCAGCAGCGTCTCCTGGACGGGGTCGAGGCCGAGGTGCGCTTCGTGCAGCATCAGTTCTCCTGGCGCTTCAGGGGGTTGCGGGCGGCGATGTCCTGCAGCCAGGTCAGGGACTCCCTGGCAGCCTCGATCCGTTCGGTGCCCTTGCCGCCCGCGACGGCGAAGCCCTCGTCGGCGATGTCGCCGAACGCCCCGAGACTGTCGAGCTTGCGCTGGACCACGCGGTGCCAGGCGTCGTCCTCGATGCGGTAGTACGTGGTGCGTTCGCCGGGGCGACGGACCTTCCGCACGAGGCCGATGGTCGTGAGGAACCGCATGTTCGACGTGAGCGACGCGCGGCTGGCCTGGATGGTGTCGGCGATGTCGCCGGCGGACTGCTCGGCCGGGTCGCAGATCATCAGCAGGCCGAGGACGCGCCCGGTGATCGGCGGCAGCCCCCACTCCTCGACGCAGAAGGTCGCTACCCGCTCCACCCACTGCAGGATCCGGTCCTGGTCGCCCATGTCAGGTGACGTTACCAGATAATTCAGTCGCGACTGAAACAGATGTCATTCTGGGTCAGGTGCGGCGGCCTGTCGCGGCGTCGAGCAGCGTCTCCGCCGCCGCCCGCGCCTGGTGCGCGGCGTCGGGGGTGCCCGCGATGGCGGCCGTCGTCTGCGCGCCCTCGGCGAGGATGGCGAGCTGCGGCGCCAGGGCAGCGGGCGCGCCGACGTCGGCCACGAGGCGGGCGACGTACTCCTGGAAGCTGCGCTTCTGCTCGCGGACGGCGTCCACTATCGCCGTCGAGCTGGCGCCCAGCTCGCCGTGGGTGTTGATGAACGCGCACCCGCGGAACTCCGGCTCCCGGAACCAGCCGTCCAGGAAGTCGAAGATCGCGAGGATGCGCTCGCGGGCCGACGTCGCCCGCTCCGAGGCGGACTCCAGCCCGGCGTCCCAGACGGCGGTGCGGTGGTGGAGGACGGCAACGATCAGCTCGTCCTTCGAGGCGAAGAGCGAGTAGATCCGCTTGAGCGACACGCCCGCCGCCGTCCGCACGGCGTCCATGCCCACCGCCTGGACGCCGCGCGCGTAGAACAGCTCGTCCGCGGCCCGGATCACGGACTCCCGGGCGGTCGTCTCGTCGATCATTCGAAATCACCCTGTCTTCAGCTCCGCACGACTTGCGCGGAGAACGTTCGTTCTCTACTGTAGCGGACAGCGGCAGAGAACGACCGTTCTCGGCCGGGCGAAGGATCGGAAAGGGAACGGATCATGGGTTTCATCACGGTCGGCACCGAGAACAGCACCAGCACCGAGCTCTACTACGAGGACCACGGCTCGGGTCAGCCGGTAGTCCTCATCCACGGCTACCCGCTGGACGGCAACAGCTGGGAGCGCCAGTCGCGCGAGCTGATCGCCGCGGGCTACCGCGTCATCACCTACGACCGCCGCGGGTTCGGGCAGTCGAGCAAGGTCGGGGCCGGCTACGACTACGACACCTTCGCCGCCGACCTGAACGCGGTGCTGACCACCCTCGACCTGCGCGACGTCATCCTCGTCGGCTTCTCGATGGGCACCGGCGAGCTGGCCCGCTACGTGAAGAACTACGGCCACGAGCGCGTCGCCAAGCTCGCGTTCCTCGCCTCGCTCGAGCCGTTCCTGGTCGCGACCGACGACAACCCGGGCGGCGTGCCGCAGTCGGTCTTCGACGGCATCGCCGAGACGGCTCGTGCGGACCGCTTCGCGTGGTTCACGAACTTCTACCAGGACTTCTACAACCTGGACGAGAACCTCGGCAGCCGGATCAGCCAGGAGGCCGTCACGGCGAGCTGGAACACGGCGACGCGGAGCGCCCCGGTCGCGGCGTACGCCGTCGTCTCCGCCTGGATCGAGGACTTCCGGGCCGACGTCGAGGCGGTGCGTGCCGCAGGCAAGCCGTCGCTGATCCTGCACGGGACCAAGGACAACATCCTCCCGATCGACGCCACGGCCCGCCCGTTCCACAAGGCGCTCCCCGAGGCCGAGTACGTCGAGATCGAGGGCGCGCCGCACGGCCTGCTCTGGACCCACGCGGACGAGGTGAACAAGGCGCTGCTGGCCTTCGTCCAGGCCTGACGCACGCTCGGCTGCTGCGCGGCTGACGCCAGGGTGAATGGTCGGCAAAAGGTCAGGTCATCGGTAACCCGAGTTGCCGATGACCTGACCTTTTGCC
>NZ_JBHUUX010000025.1:0-76047 GCF_042670845.1 Promicromonospora sp. NPDC057138
CCTGTCCGAGGAGACTCGGACAGGCGCTCTACTTCGCGGATCACGGTACTGCGCGGCTGAGGTCAGCCCATGCGGACGAACGTCGGGTTCGACTGCCAGATGGGGCGGAAGTCGACCACGGTGCCCGGCTTGGAGGCGTCGATCATGGTGTTGCCACCGGCGTAGATCGACACGTGCCCGGGGGTCCACATCAGGTCGCCGGGCTGCGCCTCGGACGCCGGCACGACGGTGCCGTAGCCCGGCTGCGCCGACGACGAGTGCGGCAGCGAGATGCCGAGCTGGCCGAACACGTAGGCGGTGAACCCGGAGCAGTCGAAGCCGCTCGGCGTGGATCCGCCGGAGACGTAGGGGACGCCGATGTAGCGGCTCGCGATCGAGATCACGGAGTTGCCGATCGCCGACGCGGGAACGTCGACGGAAGCGGCAGCCTCAGCGGCCTCGGCGGCGGCAGCCTCAGCGGCTTCCTCGGCCTCCTCGGCGGCGATCTGTGCCTGGTACTCGTCGTTCTCTGCAGCGGAGACCACGGAGACCGCGGTCTTCTCGACGTTGAGCTCGGCGTCGGCGGCGACGGTCACCACGGGAGCGTTGGCCAGCGCCTCCCGGGCCTGCGACGTCAGAGCGTTGAGGTCGACCGAGTTCATCTTGGCGTGGCCGGTCTCCACCGGAGCGGCCTGGGCGGCCATAGCGCCGCCGAAAGTCGAGACAAGAAGCGCGCCACCGGCAGCGGCGACAGCGGTACGGCGACCGACTGCGGCGTTGTGGGCGAGCTCGGTGAGCGGAGTCACGGGTCGTCGCGCAGCACGATGGCGTGCGCTGGTCGTACGTGCAGTCACGTAGTACCTCTCCTTGAACGCCTTCGAGGTCAGCTGTCGGGTTCGGGTGGGAGAAATCACCCGGCCGTGCACTCCCGAAGGAATACCCGGCTTCACCCCGAGGACGCGCCCTGGCGCCCGATGGTGGGTCCCCCGCCTCTGTCATGCGGTCGTCTTGGGGCCCCGGCCGGTGACAGAGTTCGGCGTCCGTCCGAGGACTCCCACGAATAGCTCCGCGGGAGCGGTCCGAACGTACCGGACCTCACCCGTGATGTCACGTTCCGGCAACGAATGCCATGACGTGTCGGAAGTGCGGCGTCACCTTTCCGGCAAAACAGACCGTTCGGGCGGGGCCCAGCCGGTCCGGGGACGGCCCGCGGCCGCGGCTCGGGCGACGCCCGGGGCCGCGGTTCAGGCCGTCGCGACGAAGAGGTGGCGGGCCAGGTCCTCGCCCAGCTCGAGCGTCGTCCCCGCGCCGTCCACGGTCACGGTGTAGGTCCCGTCGGTGAGCTCGGCGGTGATGCGGGAGCCGGGCACGATGCCGGCGTCCGACAGGCGGGCGAGCAGCTCGACGTCGGTCTGCAGCGGCTCCGCGATGCGGGTGAGCGACGCCGCCAGCGGCTCGCCCTTGATGCCCTTCTTGGCCGCGGCCTCGAACGCCGACGGCAGCGAGATCACGCCCGTCAGGAACGGCACGTCGGTGTAGGCCTCGCCGAGCTCGGACAGGCCGGGGATCGGGTTGCCGTACGGGTCGTGGTGCGGGTGGTCGAGCAGGCCCACCAGGCGCTTCTCGACGAGGTCGCTCATCACGTGCTCCCAGCGGCAGGCCTCGACGTGCACGTGCTCCCAGTCGAGCTTGATGACGTCGGTCAGCAGGCGCTCCGCGAGGCGGTGCTTGCGCATCACGCGCATCGCCTTGTCGTGGCCCAGCTCGGTGAGCTCGAGGTGGCGGTCGCCCGTCACGATCACCAGGCCGTCGCGCTCCATCCGCGCCACCGTCTGCGACACCGTCGGACCCGAGTGCCCCAGACGTTCCGCGATGCGCGCGCGCAGGGGCGTGATGCCTTCCTCGTCGAGCTCGTAGATCGTCTTGAGGTACATCTCGGTGGTGTCGATCAGATCCGTCACGTCAGCTCCCGTCATGCGCGCAGCCGCCTCGTCGCCCTGGACTCGTGCGGCCACGGCGTCGGCCCAGGTCCTAGTCTAGTTCTGTGCCACTGACAATCCCGACACACCTGCTGCCCGCCGACGGCCGATTCGGTTCCGGCCCGTCCAAGGTGCGCCCTGCCCAGGTCGATCATCTCGTGGCGAACGCACACGTGCTCGGTACGTCGCACCGCCGGCCGCCCGTGAAGGACCTGGTCCGCCGCATTCGCGAGGGTGTCATGGAGCTGCTCGGCGCGCCCGACGGCTACGAGGTCGCGCTCGGCAACGGCGGCTCCACCGCCTTCTGGGACGTCGCCACCCTGTGCCTCGTGGAGCGCAAGGCGCAACACGCGGCGTTCGGCGAGTTCGGCGGCAAGTTCGCCACCGCGACGTCGCGCGCGCCGTTCCTCGAGCCCTCCCAGGTGATCTCGGCGGAGCCGGGCTCGGTGGCCTATCTCGCGGCGGCCGACGACGTCGACACCTACGCCACCCCGCACAACGAGACCTCCACCGGGGCGATGGCCCCGGTGCTGCGCCCGTCCGGGCCCGACGGCGCCGTCGTGCTCACGGACGCGACGTCGGGCGCGGGCGCGCTGCCCGTGGACCTGAGCCAGACCGACGCCTACTACTTCGCCCCCCAGAAGGCGTTCGCGGCCGACGGCGGCCTGTGGCTCGCCGTCCTGTCCCCCGCCGCGGTCGAGCGCGCCGCGCGCGTCGAGGGCTCGGGGCGCTGGGTGCCGGAGTTCCTGTCGCTCACGGCGGCGATCGAGAACTCGCGGCAGGACCAGACGCTCAACACGCCGGCCGTCGCGACGCTGCTGCTGCTGGCCGACCAGGTGGAGTGGCTGCTCGCCCAGGGCGGGCTCGAGTGGTCGACGAAGCGCAGCGCGACGTCGGCCGAGATCCTCTACTCCTGGGCCGAGGCGCGGGAGTGGGCGACGCCGTTCGTCGCGCGCCCCGAGGAGCGCTCCACGGTGGTCGGCACCATCGACCTCGACGAGCGGATCGACGCCGGCCGGCTGATCGCCGAGCTGAGCGCCAACGGCGTCCAGGACGTGTTCGCGTACCGGAAGCTCGGACGCAACCAGCTCCGCATCGGGATGTTCCCCGCCGTCGACCCGGACGACGTCGCGGCACTTACTGCCTGCGTCGACTATCTCGTCGAAACCTTCTGACCAGCGCGATCACGTCCGCAATATCCTGTCGACGGGTAGTTCTGCCTATTGTCCGGGGTACAGGGACTCTGTAACGTTTCCGCAACAGAGGGAACCATTCGAGGGGCTGTTCAAACACCATGCCAGTGATCGACCACTTCACATTCGGGATCGTGACGCCTTTGCTGGCGTACGCGATCTCGTGCACCGGCGCTGCGACGGGCCTTGCGTGCACGTCTCGTGCCCGAGCGGCTTCGGGCGGCGCGCGCGCGGTGTGGCTCGTCTTCGGTGCCATCGCCCTTGGCGGTACCGGCATCTGGGTGATGCACTTCGTCGCCATATTGGGCTTCTCCGCCTCCGGCGTCACCATCCGGTACGACGTCCCCGAGACCCTCCTGAGCGCGGCGATCGCCATCGTCGTGGTCGGTGCGGGCCTCTTCATCACCGAGCTGGGCAAGCGAAAGCTCCCGGCGATGCTCGTCGGCGGTGCCCTCGCGGGCGCCGGCGTCGCGGCCATGCACTACATGGGCATGGAAGCGATGGAGATGTCGGCGGAGGTCGTCTACAACCCGACCTATGTGATCGCCTCGGTGATCATCGCAATCGTCGCGGCGACCGCCGCGCTGTGGTGCACCGTCCACATCCGGGGCACGCTCGCCACGATCGTGGCCACCCTGATCATGGGGCTGGCCGTCACCGGCATGCACTACACCGGTATGGCAGGCGTCTCCGTGATCAACCCCGTGGACAGCGTGCCGGCCGGCGCGTCCACGATGCAGCTGCTCGTTCCGCTCGTGATGGCGGTGAGCGTCGTGACGTTCCTGCTGATCCTCGGGATCGGCCTGTGGCCGACCGAGGACGAGCTGCGCACCCAGGCCGAGTTCGAGAACCGGCTCAAGGCGCACAGCGAGCAGGGCCGGCGGTTCGAGAACGTCCAGCAGGAGGTCCAGCCGGGTCCGGCCCAGTTCGCGCAGTCGCACCGCGCGCGCTGACTCCCAGCAGCTTCACCGAGGCAGGTCCGCGAAGTAGAGCGCCTGTCTGAGTCTCCCCGGCGATACCGGGGAGGCTCGGACAGGCGCTCTACTTCGCGGACCTGGTGTGACCGCACCCACGTACCGTTAGCAAGGCTAATGATCTAGGATGGTGCGGTGTCGAGCTCCCGCAGATCCAGCCGAAGCCCGGCCACCGTCGGCGGTGACCTCCGTGTCGCCCTCACCCGCATCTCCCGCCGGCTGCGCGCCGAACGAGGCGAGGCCGACCTCCCCGAGGGCCAGTTCGGGATCCTGACAGTGCTGCACAAGCACGGCGAGATGTCCCCTGGTTCCCTCGCCGAGCACGAGCGGGTCCGCCCGCCGTCGATGACCCGGGCCGTGAACACCCTGGCGGAGCTCGGCCTCGTCGAGAAGGTGGAGCACGCGACGGACCGCCGCCAGGTCGTCGTCCGGCTCACCGCCGCCGGCGTGCGCGAGGTGGCCGAGACCCGGCGTCGTCGGGACGCGTGGCTCACCAAGCAACTGTCCACCCTGACCGTAGAGGAGAGAGAGATCCTTGCGGGAGCCAACGAGCTCCTCATCCGGATCGCCGCTCGATGAGCGCAACTTTTGCCAGTCTGAAATACCGCAACTACCGCCTCTGGTTCGCCAGCGCTCTCGTCGCCAACATCGGCACCTGGATGCAGCGCGTGACCCAGGACTGGGTCGTACTGACCCTCCTCACCGACAACTCCGGCGTCGCCGTCGGCATCGTCACCGCACTGCAGTTCATCCCCCACATCTTCCTGTCCGCGTGGGCCGGGCTGCTCGCCGACCGCGTCGACCGCCGCAAGCTCCTGATGCTCACGCAGGGAGGCATGGGCGTGCTGGGCCTCGGGCTCGGTGTGCTGGTGCTGTCCGGCGCGGCCGAGCTGTGGCACGTGTACGTGTTCGCGACCCTGCTGGGCGTCGTGAGCGCGATCGACGGCCCCGTGCGCCAGACGTTCGTCGCCCAGCTCGTGCCGACCAAGCGGCTCGCGAACGCCGTCGGGCTCAACTCGACGAACTTCAACGCCGCGCGGCTCATCGGGCCCGGCGTGGCGGGCCTGCTCATCGCCGCCGTCGGCAGCGGATGGGTGTTCATCATCAACGGCATCGCGTTCGGTGCCGTCATCATCTCGCTCACCCGGATGCGCGACCTGCACGCGCTCCCGATCGCCTCGCGCGCCAAGGGGCAGATCCGCGAGGGCCTCGCCTACATCCGCGGCCGCAGCGACATCGTGGTGATCATGGTCGTCATGGGCGTGGTCTCGACGTTCGGCCTGAACTTCCAGCTCACCTCGGCCATGATGGCGCGCGTCGAGTTCGGGCGGGGCGCCGGCGAGTACGGCATCCTCGGGTCCGTGCTCGCGATCGGCTCGCTCGCCGGCGCGCTCCTCGCGGCCCGCCGCGAGCGGCCGCGCGTGCGGCTCGTGCTGGGTGCGGCGTTCGCGTTCGCGATCGCCATGGGCATCCAGGCCGTTATGCCGACCTACCTCGGGTACCTGCTGATGTGCATCCCTGTCGGCTTCGCGTCGCTGACCATGCTGACCTCGGCCAACGCGGCGATCCAGCTCTCGGTGGCGCCCGAGCTGCGCGGCCGCGTCATGTCGATCTACGTCATGGTGCTGCTCGGCACCACGCCCCTGGGCTCCCCCGTGGTCGGCTGGATCGGCGAGACGTTCGGGCCGCGGTACGCGGTGCTGATCGGCGCCGTGGCGACGCTGCTGGTCGCCGTGCTCGCGACCGTGTGGGCGTATCGGACGTGGCACGTCCGCGTGCGCGCCCGGCTCTCCCGCTCGCACCGCATCCCCCGCCCGTACCTCCAGGTCACCCACCCGGACATCGTGGCGGAGCCCGAGCGGCAGACGTTGGCGGCGTAACGCGTCGCGGCCGCAAGAGAGGTCCGCTTCGAGAACACGATCTGGCACGGGTTTCGGCTCAAAACCATGCTGGACTGCGTTTTCGAGGCGGACCTTTCTGCGGAGCTTCGACGACGGCGGCGGCGCCGGCGGTGACTCGCTCCGACAAATCACACGCGTTCCGGAGAGACCCCCGCGACGGTGCTCCAACGGAGAGAGCGCGACCGCAGGGCTCAGCACGCCTCCCCTGTCCACAGCGATCGGCACCAACGCCGTCGGCCACCTCCAAGGTCTGCTGCGATCGGCGCATGCCAAAGCCCTTCAAGATCCCCGCCGACGCCAAGCCCACCCTGGACAGGCAGCAGGGCCTCCTGACGAACCGCCAGTGCGACGAGTTCGGTATCAGCCGTCAGACCCGCTCCCGCCTCGTCCAGCAGGATCGCTGGCGCCGGCCCCTGCGCGGCGTCTACGACACGGACCCGGTCCCGCTCGAGGCACGGGTCCGGGACGACTGGTTCACCCACGCCGAACGGTGGCGGACGTGGCTGGCGTTGCTCTCTCACGGCCCCGAGACGATCGCCGTGGGCACCGGGGCGCTCGTCCTGCACGGCGTGCAGGGGTTACCCCGGGACTTCGAGCCTGAGGTAGCGATGCCCGACGGGTCATGGCGGGCCAGTCGCTTCGGGACCGTGCGGCAATACACGTCGTTCCCCACGATCCAGATCGGCGACCGGGACGTAGCCCGGATCGACCATGCACTCGCCCAGGGACTCCCCGGCCTCCCGCGGGACAACGTCCTGGCAGTCCTCGACGACGTCGCCCGTCGGCGCGCCATGACGCCGGCCAGGCTCGCCGCCGTCCACGACCTGCTGCGGGGCCGGCCGGGCGCCGCCCATGTCCATGATCTGTTCCCACTCGTCGACAAGCGGTCTGAGTCAACGGCCGAGTCGTCCGTGCGACTGTCGTTTCACGACAACGGCATTCCACCCGACGACATCCAGGTCCGGATCACGATGGACGGCACGGTCGTGGCGCGCGTCGACTTCATCTGGCGGCTGCCGGACGGTCGCTGGCTCGTCGTCGAGGTCGACGGCGTCGGCCCGCACAGCACACCCCAGGCGCTGGTCCGTGACGCGCCCCGCCAGAACCAGCTCCTGTCGTCCGGACTGGTGATCATGCTCCGGTTCAAGCCCAAGGACAACGACAAGCCGGGCGGGATCGGGAAGCAGGTCGCGAGGGTGCTGAAGAAGCACGGCTGGCGCCCCGGTCAGTACCCCACCCCGGGCGCGGCGCTCACCCTCACCCCGGCCACCCCTCCCGCCCGGCAGCCGCGCGGTGAAGGTCCGCCTTGAGAACTCGATCTTGCATGAGTTTCGCCCCAAACCCATGCAAGATCCTGTTCTCGACGCGGACCTTGCGACTCGACCCGCCCCCCCGGGTCAGATGCCCAAGGCGGTGCGGATCGGGCCCAGGAGGAAGTAGACGACGAACAGGGCCGCCGCCACCCAGAGCAGCGGGTGCACCTTGCGGGACTTGCCTACGGCGATCTTGAGCAGCACGAACGAGATCACGCCCGCCCCGATGCCGACGGTGATCGAGTACGCGAACGGCATGAGCACCATGGTGAGGAAGGCCGGGATGGCGACCTCGAGGTCGGTCCAGTCGATGCCCGTCACCTGGACGACCATGAGGAACCCGACGATCACGAGCACGGGGGTCGCCGCCTCGTGCGGTACGACCTCCACCAGCGGCGACAGGAACGTCGTCAGCAGGAACGCCACACCCGTGGTGACGGCGGCGAGCCCGGTCCGGGCGCCGTCGCCCACGCCGGACGCCGACTCGACGTACGCCGTGTTCGAGGAGACCGAGCCCGCGCCGCCCGACACCGCGGCCAGCGAGTCGACGATCAGGATCTGGGTGGTCCGCGGCGGGTTGCCCTTCGCGTCGAGCAGCCCGGCCTCGCCGCCGATGGCGACCATCGTGCCCATCGTGTCGAAGAAGTCGGCCATGAGGAGCGTGAACACCAGCAGGATCACGGCGACGGGGCCGATCTTCTCGATCGACCCGAACAGCGAGAACTGGCCGATCAGCGAGAAGTCGGGCAGCGCCACCACCGAGTCCGGCAGCGCCGGGACATTGAGCGCCCAGCCGCCGGGGTTGTCCTCGCTGCGCCCACCGATGCTGGCGACGGCCTCGACGACCACCGCGAGCACCGTCGACGCGATGATCGCGATGAGGATGCCGCCCCGCACCTTGCGCACCATCAGGACGGCAGCGAGCAGCAGGCCGAACGCGAACACGAACAGCGGCCACGTGCCGACCGACCCGGCCATGCCGAGCTCCGTGGGGGTCGCCAGGGACGCGGGGATGCGCACGAAGCCGGCGTCGAACACGCCGATGAACGCGATGAACAGGCCGATGCCGACACTGATCGCGATCTTGAGCTCCCGCGGCACGGCGTTGAACACGGCCTCCCGGAAGCCGGTGACCACGAGGAGCAGGATGACGAGGCCCTCGAGCACCACGATGCCCATGGCGTCGGCCCAGGTCATGCCCGGCAGGGCGGCCACGGAGTACGCGACGACGGCGTTCAGGCCGAGGCCCGCCGCGAGCGCCAGCGGGAAGTTCGCGACGAGCCCCATGAGGATCGACATGACGCCGGCCACGAGGGCGGTCGCCGCCGCGATCGCCGCCAGGTCCCCGCCCGTGGAGTTGCCGCCGAGGAACTGGCCGGTCCCGTCGGGCACGTTGCCGAGGATCAGCGGGTTCAGCACGACGATGTAGCTCATCGTGAAGAAGGTGACGAGCCCGCCGCGCACCTCCGTCCACACCGTGGAGCCGCGTTCGCTGATCTTGAAGAACCGGTCGACGGCGCCCCGCGCCTGGGCCTGGTCGTGAACCATGGTCCGCTGTTCCCTTTCGTTACCCGTTATCGCTTACCGACGCGCTCCTGCTGACGGCGGCCCTGCTGGCGGCGGCCCTGAGCATCTTCTCCACGGCCGGCACCTGGGTCAGCACGTAGTCCACGCTGAGGTGGTGGAAGTCCCGGTAGACGGGGTGGCTCGTGTCACCGACGCCGCAGCGGTCGGCGTCGCACGTCTCGGACCAGACGCCGTCCCAGGTCGTCACACCGTACTTCTTCCAGATGCCGGCGCTGATGCCGGGCAGCTCGCCGTTGGACTCCTCGGCCTCCGCGCGGGTCATGCTGCAGTCGCCGAGCCCGGGCCAGGGCCGGGTGAGGCACTCGAGCGGGTCGACGTCGAGCTGCGGGTTGTCCTTGACCGCCACGACGTCGGGGGTCACGGCGGTGAGGTGCGCGAACAGCGCGTCGTTCGCGCTCGTCCAGGCCGCGCGCACCTCGTCCTCGGTCATCAGGGTGCCGTCGGCGTGCTGCATGCGGTTGGCGTAGATCTGGGCCTGGCTGACGACGACGGCGTCGGGCCGCAGGTCGTCGACGACGCGCAGGGACTCGGCCTGGAAGCCGCCGCAGGACCCGCGCTCGGCGGGCTGCTGCACGTTGATCTCGGCGGCGGGGCAGCCGTGCCGCCAGCGGACGGCGAGGCGCAGGCCGGTGTCGGCGGCAGCGGCGTCGAAGGCGGGGACCCACATCATGGTGTGCGAGTCGCCAAGGAGCAGCACGGTGGTGTCGGCCTTGACGTCGCCGAGCATGCAGACGTCGGTGCCCGACGTCGTCTCGGTGATCTCGGTGCAGCCGTAGGGCTTGGGCTCGGCGCCGGCCGCGACGGCGGAGGCGTACGGCTCGCGCTCCAGCACCGCGCCCGTTGCGACGCGGGTGCCGACGCTGAGGGCGCCCACGGCGAGCCCGATGACCGCGGTGACGGCGACGGTGCGCCGCCACGACCTCAGGGCCGGGCTGAACCGGATCGGGTTCTCGACCCAGCGGTAGGTCGCGGCGGCGGCGCCCAGCGCGGCGACCGAGGCGAGCACCTTGATCCAGATCGCGTCGTCCTGCACGGCGGCGGTGGTGAGCACCACGAACGGCCAGTGCCAGAGGTACCAGGAGTAGGAGACGTCGCCGATCCGCTGCAGCACGGGCAGGTCGAGCACGCGGTCCACCCAGGTGCCGGACGCCGGGACGCTGCCCGCGGCGAGCACCAGCAGCGCGCCGCCCACGGGCAGCAGGGCGATCGTGCCGGGGAACGGGTCGGTCTCGCGCACGACCACGAAGGACAGCGCCAGCAGCGCGATCCCGGCGGTGCCGAGCAGCGCCCGGAGCAACCGGGGCCGCAGGCGGGTGCGTCCGGCGAGCCGCTCCCACGGCAGCGTCGCGACGAGGGCCGCGCCCGCGAACTCCCAGGCCCGGGTCGGGAGGATATAGAACGCCCAGTCGGGCGCGGCGTCCGTCAGCCAGACCGAGGCCGCCAGCGACACGACGAACGTGCCGGCGAACAGGATCTGCAGCATGCGGCGCGCCGGGACGCGCCGGGTGCGCCGGGCGAGGGCGACGGCCAGCAGGATGAGCAGCGGCCAGAAGATGTAGAACTGCTCCTCGATGCCGAGCGACCACGTGTGCAGGTAGGGGCTCGGGGTGACGGAGTCGGAGAAGTAGTTCTGCCCCTGGTAGGGGAACAGCAGGTTGGAGACGAACAGCATGGAGGCCGCGCCGTGCCAGGCGAGGCGCCCCCAGACCAGCGGCGACAGGAGCAGCACGCACGCGATCAGCGTGACGCTCACGACCAGCGCGAGCGCCGGCACGAGCCGCCGCATGCGGCGGGTCCAGAACTGGACCAGGTCGACCGTCCCGCTGCGGCCGACCTCACGCAGCAGCAGCGAGCTGATGAGGTAGCCGGAGATGACGTAGAAGACGTCGACGCCGGTGAACCCGCCGGGGACCGCGATCCCCGCGTGGTAGACGACCACCGCGAGCACGGCGACGGCGCGGAGCCCGTTGATGTCGGTGCGGAACGCGTGACCGGCTCCGGGAGCCGGGTCCGACCCTGGACCGCGGGGCTCCGGGGTTGGCCCGGTGGGTCGGTCGACGGCGGTGGTCGTCGCCTGCGCCATTTTTCTCCTGCGGTCGTTCCGGACGGGGTGCGCGGCTCACACCATAACGGGCGCTTCGGGTCGGCTTGACCGCGTATCGCGGAGGGTGTGGGGAGAGTCAACCCAGGAACACATGGGAACAGATCAGCACGGGCGCTGCGGTCGTGCCGCCGTCGCGCACGCAGCCGATGGCGCCCCGCACGAGATCGGCGCTGATGAGGTTGGCCCGGTGCGACGGCGAGTCCAGCCACGCCCGCACCACGTCCTGCGGCGGACGGTCGGTGCGGCTGAGGTTCTCCGCGGCGAGCTTGCCGCCAGGGCAGACCTTCTGCACGGGCGGCAGCGGCGCGTGCACCAGCTCCGGCGCGCCGATCAGCGCCGCTGCCCGCTCGGTCGCGGTGGACTCGAGGCACTCGTCGTGCTGCAGCGCCGGCAGGTCGAGCTGCGCGCGGGCGGCGTTCACGCCGTCCTCCAGGGCGGCCGCGTACTGCTCGCGGTCGGTCAGGTCCACGTCGTCGGACGGCGTCCAGGTCGGCTCGGGCGCGGCAGTCGCCCCGGGCGCCTGCTCGGGTCCGCGCGGGTCGGTGCCGTTCCCCGCCGAGCAGGCGGTGAGCAGCGCGGTGGCCGTCAGGAGCGCGACGGCGAGGCGGGTCGTGGTGCGGAGCACGACCTCGATTCGACACCGCGGCGCGGGCGTCCACAACCGGAACGGGTCCAGGCCACGCTCTAGGCCAGGAACACGTGGGCGCAGATCATGACCGGCGCGGCGGGATCGCCGCCGTCCGGCACACAGGCGACGGCGCCGCGAGTCAGGTCGCCGTTCAGGATGTTGGCGCGGTGGCCCTCGGAGTCCATCCAGCCCTGCGCGGCCTCGGCCGGCGACCACGCGCCCTTGGCCAGGTTCTCCGCGACCGCCGTGGTGGGGCAGGCCTCGAAGATCGGCTCGAGCGGCGCGTGCGCCAGCTCCTGGCCGATCAGCGCCTGGGCCCGCTCCAGCGCGACGTCGTACGCGCAGGCGTCGTGGACCAGGGCGGGCAGGCCGTTCGCGATGCGGTGCCCGTTGACGGCGTCCTCCAGGGCGGCCGCGTACTGGACGGCGTCGGTCAGGTCGGGCGCGGAGCCTGTGCCGCCCCCGTCCCCGCCGCCGGTGCCGCCGGTGCCGCCGCCCGACCCGTCTCCGCCAGGTCCAACGTCGTCGCCCGACCCGGGCGCGGGATCCCGGTCGTCGCCGCGCGACGCCGAGTCGCTGGGCGCCGGCTGCACGTCCACCGCCGCGGACTCCTGGGTGTGCTCCCCCGTGATCGACCCCACCGACGTGGGGTGCGACGTCGGCTGCGACGTCGATGGCGAAGAGCGCGCCACCTCGACGGACGCCGCCGCGCCCACGACGCCGGGGGCTATCCCCGGCGCGGGCATCGGCTCGGCGCCGGGGGCGAGGAGGCCGGCGCACGCCGTCAGGCACACGCCCGCTGCCGCACCCACCGCCAGTGTCAGCACCGCGCGGGCGACGGCCCTGCCCGGGGCGCGCCCCGGCCGGGCCGCGGACGACGTCGTACAGCGTGCTGGGGACACAGGTGCGGACAATACCGGCGATCACGACAGCGCGGAATGCCCGGGGCGCCGCCGTTCGACCTCCCCCGTGACGGCCCCTGTGGCGATGCGCCACCATCCTGGGGTGACGGTCCCGGTCCCGCAGTTCGGGAATGGTGGGGCGATCGGACGATTCGGGTCGCACGCGGCACATTCATCGCATATTTTTGCGGGGCGCCAGCGACCACATTTCCAGCCGACCAGCTGAGGTTTACCGATGTCCGGAACGAGCACGACCAGCATGCCCTGGAACGACCGTCGCATCGCCTTTGTCGGCGGCCTGCATCGCAGCGGGACCACGCTGATAGCGCGAATTATCGGTTCGAGCCCGAGTGCTTCCAGATTGACCGAGACGGGCGCCGTCATGGACGAGGGTCAGCACATTCAGGACACTTATGTGGGCGGGCTGGGCAATACGTCCGAATGGTCGTTTCACCCGCGGGCGCACCTCACCGAGGAGGACGCGCGGCGCGTGCCCGACGCCGGTACGCGGCTCTGGCAGAGCTGGTCGCCCTACTGGGACCTGGACGCCGCGGTGCTCGTCGAGAAGTCGCCGCCCAACCTGACGAAGATGCGCTTCTTCCAGGAGATCTTCCCGGGGTCCCGCTTCATCGTCGTCACCCGGCACCCCGTGGTGCAGGCGCTGGCCGTGCGCAAGTGGGCCACGCGCACCCGCGGGCGGTTCACGTACGGGTTCCCCCGGCTGATCGAGCACTGGGTGCACGCGCACGACGTGTTCGCGGAGGACGCCCTGCACATCGAGAACCTGCTGGTGCTGCGGTACGAGCACCTGATGCGCGACCCCGCGCACGAGCTCGGCCGCGTCGCCCGGTTCCTGGGCATCGACCTCGGCGGTGACGCCGTCGAGGCCGTCGACGCCGGGCACAGCAACCGGTACGCGGAGCTGTGGCGGACCGGGGGCCGGGCCGAGCTCGCGGGCCGGGTCCGGAGCCACGTCGCGGACCTCGGGTCGCGCCGGGGCACGCCCCGGGCCGACCTGCTGCGCTACGTGACCGACGCCGCGCTGCTCCCCCGCTACCGCAACGTGGTCAACGAGCACCTCGGGGACCGGATCCGCGCGCACGGCTACGACCTGGACGCGCTGGACGAGGCCACCCCGTGGGCCCCGGTGGTGCACGGCGCTCCGGCGCCCCTGGCGGCCGACGCCCGATGAGCGCCCCTACCCGCATCGTCTACGTCACCGGCTCCGGCCGCAGCGGCACGAGCACGCTCGCCGGGGTGCTGCGCGAGTTCGGGCTGCAGGTGCCGGGGCCCGAGGTCGAGGCCGACCCGTCCAACCCGCGCGGCTTCTCCGAGCCGCAGTGGGTGGTGGACTTCCACAGCTCGATGCTGCGGTCGGCGGGCGTGCAGACGTCGGACCCCCGCCCCATCGCCTGGCACCTCGTCGACCGCGCGGGCGCCGAGGGGAACGCGCTCGCCCAGATCCGGGCCTGGCTCGACGCCCAGATCGCCGAGTACGGCGACCTCGTCATCAAGGACCCCCGGCTGCTCTGGTTCCTCGAGCTCTGGCAGGAGGCCGCCGCGAGCATCGGGGCCACGGCGTCGTGCATCACCATGCTGCGCCCGCCGGCCGAAGTCGTGGGCTCCAAGGCCGCGTACCACAAGGGCCGGGGCGTGGTGGACCGGGTCGCGGGCTGGATCAACCTCATGCTCGGCACAGAGCTCGCGACGCGGGCGACGCCGCGCGCGTTCGTCCACTACGGCGACCTGATCCACGACTGGGACGAGCCCGTGTTCGCCGCCGCCGCCGCGCTCGACCTGCCGATGGTCGACCCCCGCGACATGGACGCCGTCCACCGCGTCGACGCGTTCATCGACCCCACGCTGCACCGCGTCGAGGTCACGTGGCAGGACGTGCCCGTCCCGGCGCCGCTGCGCGCGCTGGCCGACGACACGTGGGCCGCGCTCGACGCCCTCCCCGGGCACGACGACGCCGGGACCCGCGCCGAGTTCGACCGGCTGCGCGCGCTCTACCCGTACGTGCACCGCAAGGTCGCCGCGTCGCCGGCGCGGCGGATCGCACGCATGATGCCGGCCGACGTGGTGCCGCGCGGCGTGCGGCAGAGCGTCGCGGGAGTGCTGTGGCGGTCGCCGGACGCCGCGGGCTGAGGGCGTCACGGGGCGCCGCGGCTCGGCAGGAAGGCACGGCCGCTAGGCCGCTGGCACGCGCGATGGGGTAGCTGCGGACACCGCCTCGAGCGGGGCATGCAGGTCTTCGGCCTCGGGCATGCCGAGTTCCGTATAGATCGCACGTGCCTGCTCGTAGTGGGTCCGTGCCCGATCGAGGTCACCGAGCGTGCGGTGCGCGTGGCCGATGCCGGCGTTGGCGCGGGCTTGCTGGTGCCGGAGCCCGTCCTCGGTGGCGATCGTGAGCGCGTCAGTGTGCAGGTGCAGGGCGGTTGCTGGGTCGTCGTCGAACTGGGCGACCTCGCCGAGGCCGTTGATCGACCAGGCTTGATCGCCTCGTTTGCCGATCCGCCGAAAGTGGGCCAGCGCCCGCTGGAAGCACTCGCCGGCCGACCCTGGCTCACCCAGGCGAAGGTAGAGAATGCCGAGCGTATCCAGGGCATGGGCCTTGCTGGTCGGGTTGCCCAGCTCCTCGGCGACGGCGAGCGACTGGCGCACGTACTCTGCCGCCGCAGAGCGCCGCCCCCGGCTCAGCTCAGCGTTGGCCAGGTTGTTCAACGCCGTTGGCTCGGCGGACCGGACACCAAGATCCCGGACGATCACCAGGTCCTGTTGAAAGATCTCGACGGCTTGGGCATAGTTACCCAGCCGTTCTTCGACCAGGCCGATGCCGTTCAGCGCTTTCGACTCGCCGAGCCGGTCGCCGGCCTGGCGATACAGGGCGATCGCCTTCCGCAGATCCTCAAGTGCGATCTCGTACCCGCCGCGCTGGTAGCTGATCTGGCTGAGAGCGGTCAGGGTGCGGGCTTCACCCACCAGATCGCCGACCTGCCGGTACCAGGCCAGGGCTCGCCAAAGAAGCTCGGAAGCTGTCTCGTCCTGGCCCATCCAGAAATGGCCGATGCCGAGCTGACACAGTGCGTGGGCCTGACCGTTCAGATCGCCAGCGTCCTCGGCAGCACGCAGCGCGTGACCGCTGAGGGCGACCAGGCCCGTCAGGTTGGTCTCCACCAGGTGGCGGTACAGGATCCGGGCAAGCCCGACGACATAGCCAGATCTCTGGTGATCCGCCGCATGCTCCACGATCGCGACCACACACAGGTACTCGTTCCGCAGCCAGTCGTGCGCCGGACCCGGCTGGGTCAGGTCCGGAGTCGGAGTACCCGGATCAGCGGCGGGAGGGCGGTACGAGACCTCGCCCGGGTACAGGATGTTCACAGCAGCAAAGGCCGAGGCCTGGTAATAACCGAGGAGCCGTTCCTCCGCCTCCTGCCGCTCACCGTCGGTGTCTTCGACGGCGGCCAGATGGATGGCGTAAGCGCGCAACAGGTCGTGCATGCCGTACCGACCCGATCCGGTCCGGTGCAGCAGGTGAGCACTGACCAGCGTCTCCAGGACCCGGCGGGCACGGTGCGGCGCCAGGCCGGTCAGGGCCGCGGCCACGTGGTGGTCAAGGTCTGGCCCGGGATGCAGGCCCAGCCGCCGGAAGGTGCGTGCCGCCTGCTCGGGCAAGTGCTGGATCGACCACGAGAAGACGGCGTGGACCGCAGCGTATGGGTCGCCGCCGGGATCGAGAAGCTCGAGCCGTTCCTGCCGGTCGGTCAGCTCGGCCACGACCTCGGCCAGCGAGAGGTCCGGCCGGGACGTCGCCAACACGGCGGCGACCCGCAGCGCCAGCGGAAGTCGAGCGCACTGGTCCGCAAGGGTCACGGCTGCCTCCGGTTCCTGCTCGACCCGCTCGCCGATCAGACGGCGCAGCAGACCTACGGCTTCTGCCGTCGGCAGCACCTCAAGGTCGACGTGGTACGCACCATGGACGGCGACCAACCCCGCCAAACTGTCTCGACTAGTGACGACAACCAGCGACGAGCCGCTCCCGGGCAGTAGGGGCCGCACCTGGGCCACGCCGCCCGCGTTGTCCAGCACGATCAGCATCCGGCGCCCGGCCAGCTCGCTGCGGTATCTGGCGGCCCGCTCGTCGGCGTCCAGGGGGATGTCACGCGCCGGAACTCCGAGCGCGGTCAGAAACCTGGCGAGCGCATCGGCCGGGCGCATGGGCTGCTCCGGGTCGTACCCGCGAAGGTTCACATACAGCTGGCCATCGGGGAACCGGTCTGCGATCTGATGGGCCCAGTGCACCGCGAGCGCAGTCTTGCCGACTCCAGCGGTGCCGCCGATCGCGGTGATGACCACCGCTCGCGCCGCACGGTCATTCGTGGCGTCGGGCAGCAGCTCGTCCAGGCGCCGCAGGTCGGCGGAACGCCCGGTGAACCCGGCCACGTCGAGGGGAAGCTGCGCCGGCTGATGCAGTCGTCCGACCGGCACGGAGAGGTCTTCTTTGGCGCCGGTAGGCGCGGCTAGCTCGTCGTCGTGCCGCAGGAGCCGCTGGTGCAGCTCACGGAGCGCCGGCCCGGGGTCGCTGCCGAGCTCGTCGGCCAGCCGCTCCTGGACCAGCCGGAAGTGCGCCAGGGCATCGGCCTGGCGCCCGCACCGGTACAGCGCGAGCATCAACTGCCCGGCTAGACGTTCGTCAAGCGGATGAGTCTGCACGGCGGCGGCCACCTCGGGAAGAAGTCGCGCGTGCTCCCCCGATCGCAGCAGCAGGTCGTTGCGGTCGAGGACGGCGGCATGGTGCTCGGCCTCGAGCCGGACCGCCATGGACTCCAGCCAGTCGCTGTCCAGGTCGGCGAACGGCCGACCCTGCCACAGGCCCATCGCTTCCTGCCACAGCGCGCCGGCGACGGCGTCGTCGGCCCGCCTGGCCTGCGCGACGAGCGCACGGAAGCGCTGCAGATCCACAGCGGACTCATCCGCCCGGAGCACATACCCGCCGGACCGGCGTTCAAGAAGGGGCCCGTCGTGGTCGTCGAGCACGCTCCGTAGCCGCGACACGTAGCTGTGCAGGGTCTGCCGGGCGCTGCGTGGCGGCGTCGTGCCCCACACCCGGTCGACGAGCCGATCCAGCGAGACGTGCGTGCCAGGCTCGATCAACAGCGCGGCCAGCACGGTCCGTTGACGAGCCGCGCCGAGCGGGACCTGACCGCGCTCGCTCCGGGCCGAGACGTGGCCGAGCACCTGAAACCAGATCATGGGCGCCAGTACCTCTCCGTCGAGCCGCCGAAGCCAAGCGCGTAGGTGGTGCGCCGGGTGATACATGCACCAGCGCCGACGTGCGAGACGACGTGGCATGGAAGGCGGCGAAGTCCCGCGCAGTCGCTGCCTCGGCAGATTCGCCATGGTCGCTCGGCGAGCTGGTCACGCGGCCGGCACATCGCCCATCAGCTCAAACATATCCGCGGCATCAGGCATGTCGAGCTCGGTGTAGATGAGGTAGGCGTTCTCGTAGTGGATTCGGGCCTGGTCCGGGTCGCCCAGGGCGCGGTGCGCGTGGCCGATCCCGGCGTGGGCACGGGCCTGCTGGTAGCGGCCACCGGCGGCAGTGGCGATCGCGAGTGCGTCGGCGTGCAGGGCCAGTGCGGCGGCGGCATCGCCGGTGAACCGGGCGACCTCGCCGAGACCGTTGGTCGACCAGGCCTGGCCGACCCGCTCGCCGACGACACGAAACTCGGCAAGTGCTCGCCGGAAGCAGTCAGTGGCGGGACCTGGCTCACCCAGGCGAAGGTGCAGGATGCCGAGTGTGTCCAGCGCATGGGCCCTGCCCCGGTCACTACCGAGGTCCTCGATGATCGCCAGCGCCTCCCGCAGGTGGCCGGCCGCCTCGGCGTACCGCTCCAGCCGCATCTCGACGCTGGCGAGATTGTTCAGCGTGACAGCCTCGGACTGCCGGGAACCGATCTCCCGCACGATCCGGAGAGACTCGTACTGGGTCGCGATCGAGGCGGCGTCGTCGCCCAGGCGTCCCTGAACGATCCCGACGTTGCTCAGCGCAACAGCTTCACCGCGCCGGTCGCCGGCCTGTCTGGCCAGCGCAAGCGCGTTCAGGTGATCGTCCAGGGCAGCCTTGTGCTCGCCCAGCTGGTACCTCGTGGAGCCGAGACCGGTCAGCGCCATGCCTTGACCGGCAAGATCCCCGGCCTGCTGGAACAGGGCAAGAGCTCGCCGCAGGTAGTCGAAGCTCGCGCCGTGCTGGCCCATTCTGGTATGGACCACGCCGAGCTGACGGAGTGCGTGGGCCTGACCGATCGTGTCCCCGGCGGCCTCGGCGGCGCGCAGAGCGTGACCGTTGATCGTCAGTACGTCGGTGATGTGGGTGTTGACGAGGTAGAGATGCAGGCTCCGGGCGAGCCCGACAGCACAGCCGAACCTGCCTGTGTCGGCGGCGCGCTCCGCGATCGCCACGATGCAGAACCGCTCAGCCTCCGCCCAGCCGCGAGCGGCGTCGGGCGTGCTGAGGTCCGGTAGAGCAGGACTCGGACTGGATGCCTCGAGCCGGTAGAGCGTCTCCGCCGGGCGGAGGGTGTCGATCGTGGCGACGGCGGCGGCCAGGTAATAGGCGAAGAGCCGGTCCTCTGCCGTCTCACGATCCTGTGCTGTCTCCTCGGTGACGGTCAGTTGGGCAGCATAGGCGCGCAAGAGGTCGTGCATGCCGTAGCGGCCAGGGCCGGTCCGGTGGAGCAGGTGGGCACTGACGAGCGTCTCCAGGACCCGGCGAGCCCGGTTCGGCGCCGAGCCGGTCAGGGCCGCGGCCACGTACTGGTCCAGGTCCGGGCCGGGGTGCAGGCCGAGCCGCCAGAAGGTGCGTGCCGCCTGCTCCGGCAGGTGCTGGATCGACCACGAGAAGACCGCGTGGACCGCAGCGTATGGGTCGCCGCCTGGATCAAGCAGTTCGAGCCGTTCCTGCCGGTCGGCCAGCTCGGCCACGACGTCGGCCAGGGGACGGTCGGGCTGGGACGTCGCCAGCACGGCCGCGACCCGCAGCGCCAGCGGAAGCCGGGCGCACTGCTCGGCGAGCGTCGCGGCAGCCTCCGGCTCCGCCACCACCCGCTCGCCGATCAGCCGGTGCAGCAGGTCGACCGCCTCGGCGTCCGCCAGCAGATCGAGACCGACCTGGTGGGCACCGTGGACGGCGACCAGCCCGGCCAGGCTGTCCCGGCTGGTCACCAGCACCAGCGACGAGCCGCTTCCGGGCAGCAACGGCCGCACCTGTGCAACGTCGCCGGCGTTGTCCAGCACGATCAGCATCCGGCGTCCGGCCAGCTCGCTGCGGTATCTGGCGGCCCTCTCGTCGTCGTCCAGGGGGACCTCGCGCTCCGGGACGCCGAGCGCGGTCAGGAACCGGGCGAGGGCGTCGGCGGGCCGCATCGGCTGCTCCGGGTCGTAGCCCCGAAGGTTCACGTAGAGCTGCCCGTCGGGAAATCTGTCGGCGACCCGGTGCGCCCAGTGCACCGCGAGCGCAGTCTTGCCGACCCCGGCGGTCCCGCCGATCGCCGTGATCACGACCGCACGGGACGCGTCGTCGTTCGCGGCATCGGGCAGCAGCTCGTCGAGGCGCCGCAGGTCGTCGTCGCGCCCGGTGAACCCGGCCACATCGAGGGGCAGCTGGGCGGGCCGAGGCGCGCGGCCGACGGCGGCGGCAGCGGAGGCGCCGGCGCCGGCCTCGGCGTGGGCGGCACCGTCGACGACGGCGGCAGCCTGACCGCCCGGACCCGATGGGCCGGGCCGCGCAGCCAGCTCCGGATCGTGCCGCAGAATCCGCTGGTACAGCTCGCAGAGCGCCGAACCGGGATCACTGCCGAGCTCGTCGGCCAGCCGTTCCTGGACCAGCCGGAAGTGCGCAAGGGCATCGGCCTGACGCCCGCACCGGTACAGCGCGAGCATCAGCTGCCCGGCCAGACGTTCGTCGAGCGGGTGCGTCTCCGCGAGGGCGGCCACCTCAGGCAGGAGCCGCGCGTGCTCGCCGCGACGAAGCAGCAGGTCGTGCTGGTCAAGAGCGGCCGACTGGCGCTCTGCCTCGAGCGTCACGGCAAGGGACCGCAGCCAGTCGCTGTCCAGGTCGGCGAACGGCTGGCCCCGCCAGAGGGCCAGGGCGTCCTGCCACAGGGAGTCGGCGCGGCCGTCGTCGGCGCACCTCGCCTGCGCCACCAGCGCGCGGAACTGGTGTAGGTCCACGGTCGCCGCGTCGACGTCGAGCGCGTAGCCGCCCGACCGACGGACGGGCGCCGGGCCGCCCGCGTCATCGAGCACGGACCGCAGCCGCGAGATGTAGCTGTGCAGGGTCTGCCGCGCGCTCCGCGGCGGCGACGTGCCCCATACCCGTTCGACCAGCAGGTCGAGCGAGACCGGCACGCCCGGCTCCACCAGCAGCGCCGCCAGCACGGCCCGCTGACGCGCCGTGCCGAGCGGGACCGGCCCGCCGTCGCTCAGGGCGGACACGTGACCGAGCAGCTGGAACCGCACCATCGTCTCCCCCTGCCTCGGCGTAGAGCATCCGGAGGCAAGAGACTAAGTGAGGCGGTGAACCGCGCGACACGTCATTGCGGCGTCGCGCAAAGGGTTGCAGTTGCGTCCCTTCAGGCGGTAGGCGCCGCCCCGGAACACCTGGTCGACGGCGGCCGGAGCAGGGCGCCGGCCCGACGACGGCGTCAGACGTACGGGTCGCCCGGGGGACCCGTACGTCTGACACGTCCATACGGAATCGTCAGTGCAGGAAGTGGGTGCCGCAGTCTGCCTCGCGCACCCACTTGTGGGAGCTGATCGAGTTCCAGGCCTGGTAGGAGCCGGACCCGCCGGTCAGGTAGTCACCGTAGAGCTGGCTGACGTAGAACTCGGACTTCTTGATGCAGCTCCAGTTGCCCTGGTAGGACACCCCGCTGTAGACCTTGACCGCCATTCCGGAGGTTCCCTTGTGCAGCAGCGAGTGAGCCTTGTTCCCGTCGGAGCCCTGGAACCCTCCGGAGGAGTCGGACCAGCTCGAGTCGTTGCCGGTAGTGCTGCCCAGCTTGCCGGAGCAGTTCATGAAGTCGAAGGCGTAGAAATTTCCCGACGTCGCGTTGTGCCACGCGGTGTCACAGGCTGTCGAGGCCTGCGCGCTCATGGGGAACAGCGCCCCCGCGAGCACGAGGCCCAGCGTCGCGAGCAGGACAGAGATCTTGCGCATTATTGCTCCTTCATATCGTTGGATGTTTCTGCTTCGTCAGGTCTCTCGCCTCAGGGCAAGAGACGGAAGTTCAGTGCAGGAAAGCGCCGCCGCACGACGATTCCTCGACCCACTTGTGAGAGCTGATGGTGTTCGACGCCTCGACCGAGCCGGAGCCCGGACCGCCGCCCGTCAGGTGGTCGTCCTGGAGGTTGCTGACGTAGTACTCGGACTTCTTGATGCACGAGTAGGCGCCCGCGTAGCCGGTCTTGTCGTAGACCTTGACGGCCATCCCGGACGAGCCCTTGTGCAGCAGCGAGGACGCATTGTTGCTGTCGCTGCTCTGGAAGCCGCCGGCAACGTCGCCCCAGTTCGAGTCGTTGCCTGAGTCCTTGCCCAGCGTGTTGTCGCAGTTGAGGTAGTCGTAGGCGTAGAAGTAGCCCGACGACGCGTCGCGCCACTCGGCGTCGCAGTTGATCGACGCCTGGGCGCTGGTCACGGGGAACAGCACGCCTGCGGCCACGAGGCCCAGCGTCGCGAGCAGCACGGAAACCTTGCGCATGATTCCTCCTTGATTGGTGGGGTGGTGCCGGTTCAGCGGGCCAGGACCCGCCGGGCGTGGTCCAGCGCCACGACCTGCATCCGCTGGTAGTCGGCGACGCTGTCCTGGTACTGCTCCAGCTCGCCGCGGTACTCGTCCTCCAGGTCGCGCGCGGTGCTGACCAGCGATGTCTCCCGGACGGCACACGTGGCCTCCGCGACCGCCAGCTCCTTCTCGACGGCGCGCGCCTTCTCGTCGCTGAGGCCCTTCACGAGACCGGGCAGGTCCTCGCGGATCGCGGGCGGGTCCGGATAGTCGTGCCCACGCCGGCTCATGCAGTCCGACCAGGCGGCGAGCTCCACCTCGAAGCGCTCGTCCGCGATGATGTCCTCCGCATAGATGCCGACGAGGTTGGTTGCCACCTTCTCGGCCTGGAACCAGGCGGCGAAGTCCCCATAGAGCTCGTCCTTCGCCTGCGTGAAACAGCTGTCGCGCGGGGTCTGGACCGTGCCGCCCATGGGCAGCTCGGCGGTCAGCATCCCGTCGGCCGGGTCACCGTCCAGGGCCGTCGACCAGCGCAGCCGCTCCGGCTCCGGCAGCGCGTTGGCGTAGGCGTGGTTGGGGTCGTTCTGCTGGATCTCGACGACCCGGCTCTCCAGCTCCAGCCCGTAGCCGTGCTCCCGCGCCCAGCCGACGTCGTCGAGCACGTAGCCGAAGCCCTGTCGCTCCTCGACGCTCGCCACCCGCACCGGCACGTAGCGAAAGCCCTCGGCCTTCATGCAGTCCCGGACCAGGAGCTCCAGCGCCTGGTCCACCTGCACCTGCTCCGCGTCGGTCAGCTCGCGGGCCGCTGCGTCGGCGTCTGCGGCGTCGACGTCTGCCGCGTCGGCCTGCGCGGCGTCGGCCCCGGACAGTTCCGAACCTGCTGCTGCGGTGCAACCCACCGCGGCCACCGCGACGACTGCCGCCACACAGGTTGAGAAAAACGCTCGCCTCATGCCTTGTCACCTCCTCGACGGACCGTGTGTCTGACGTTCGCCCCCTGGGGGACAGGGGGCGAACGTCGTTGCTCACCGCCCGGGGGACGGGGGTGAACGCGGCGTCATCAGCGCCAGGACCCAACGTAGGGAGGGGGCCTTGCAGGAAACTTGTGGGGGGCTTGCAGCCGGTCAGGAGTCACGACGAAGCGGGTCAGACGAAGACCGGCAAACCGAGCCGCCAGGTCAGCGGGCGCAGCAGTCCCGCAGCCTCCATCCGGGCGCGCATGCCTCGGTGCGGGTCATCTCATCAACGGCGAGGGAAGCGCGGATGATGCCGTCATGGTTCAGGTTCGGCGGCGGAGACCGCACCCGATCCGCGTTCGAGCGCCCGCTGTACCTCCGCCAGGAGGTACGGGCCGAGAGTCCGGGCCCAGGTCGCGGTGACGTGCCCGCCCGCATCCCGGTACACGACGACGTTCCCGACCACCGACGGGCAGTACCCGTCCGCACAGTAGTAACGGGTCAGGTCCACCACGTCGACACCATCGACCGAACGTCCCGCCTCGGCCACCGGGTCCGGTGCGTCGAAGGCGTCGGCCTGCAAGGTCCCGCAGCCGTCGGCCACGTCGAACCAGACGCGGCCGACACACTCGACGGCGTCACGGTTCGCCTCCGGGTTGTCGGCGACCACGATCACGCGGACTCCAGCGGCCACGGCCTCCCTCATCACCTCGGCATGGTCCGCCGCCACCGTGGTGGTCCCGCGCTGGGAGGTTGTCAGGACCAGGTCGAACTCGCCCGAGGTCACCCGGTCCTGGATCGCGGGCAGGCTGGCTCGGCAAAAGCGCACCTCCGGCCCCGGCACGAACCAACGGCAGCCCCAGCCGACGAATGTCGTCACGCGCCAGTTCAGCTTCTCGAGCTGCGGCTCCAGCGCCGGGACCAGCTGGGCGGCGTGGCTGTCGCCCACGAGCGCCACCCGGTACGCGTCCGGTGCGTCGCTGCCCAGGTCGCACGTGCGCAGCGCCTCCGACGCCGCCATGAAGCAGGCGAACGCCTCACCTGTGTCCGGCAGCGCTGCCCGCGGAAGCGGCGTCACCGCTGTGCCCGCGTTCAGACGGGCGCAGTCGTGCGCGGGATCGAGCGCTGCCGCGCCGAAGCAGTCTCCAGGTTCCGCCAGCGTCCGGCCGACGCTGACCACCGGCGCCGCCTCGTGCTCTTCAGGCTGCGCCGCACGGACACCGGCGTCGGCCACCACTGCGACCAGCACCACCGCCCCGGCCAATCCGACTATGCGGTACCACCCCGGGGCGGGTCCCGTGGGCCGATGCCTCGCGCCGTCCGCCCGGCGCGCCCACCTGAACCAGTCCGCTCGCCGCGTCGGCTGCTCCAGCCAGCGGTACGACGGCGCGGACAGCGCGAGCGTCCCACCGAGCGCCACCGCCAGGTACAGCGCGCTCCCGCGCGGCAGAAGACTCACCAGAAGTACCGCCACCGGCCAGTGCCACAGGTACAAGCTGTACGAGATCTCGCCCAGGTAGACCGACACCCGATTAGTCAGCACGGGCACCGCCACCGGGCCGCCCTCGCCTGCGGCGATCACCAGCGCGGTGGCCACCACCGGCAGTAGCGCCCAGGGCGCGGGGAAGCCCGCGCCCTCAGGTACCAGCAGCACAGCCGCCACGATCCCGCCGAGCCCTGACCATGCCAGCACCACCCGGACCGCGCGGGACGCGAGCCGAAGCCACGGGGCAACGACAGCGATCAGCGCGCCGAGGCCGAGCTCCCAGGCCCGCGAGAAGGTGGAGAAGTACGCCACCTTCGCAACGGCGGATGTCTCGTGAAGTGCCCAGCCGAACGAAGCGAGCGCGATGATGCCGACCGCCACGCCGGCGACCAGCCGCGCATGCTCACGCCGCCAGCCCAGGAACCGCACACCGAGCAACAGGAGGCCGAGCAGCAGCCACGGCCAGACCATGTAGAACTGCTCCTCGACCGAAAGCGACCAGTAGTGCTGGAGGGGCGACGGCGGCTTGTCGAGCTGGAAGTAGTCGGTACCGATCCGGGCGAACTGCCAGTTCGACAGGAACGCGGCCGCCGCGGCGGCATCGATGATCACGTCACGGATCCGGCCCTCGATCAGGACGTAGGACGCACAGACGGTCACGAAGAGCACGGCAACCGCCGCCGGCACGATCCGCTTGATCCGGCGCACGTAGAAACCGGTGAATGACACGGACCCTGTGCGCTCGTACTCGCGGAGGAGCATGCCGGTGATCAGGTAGCCGGAGATCACGAAGAACACGTCCACACCCACGAAACCGCTGTGTGGCCAGCCGACGACGTGGTCCGCGACGACCGCGAGCACGGCGACCGCGCGCAGCCCCTGGATGTCCGGGCGGAAGGCAGTCGCCCTCTCCTCGCGCTTCGCCCTCCTGTTCCGGGGCCGTCGGGCGGGTGACAAGGCATGCGGTGCGATCGCCGGCATGTGGGAGTCTCTCGGTGTCCTGGCCGGAGTCGGGTCCGGGTCGCCGTTCGGCGAGCATCGTGATTTCCTGGTGCTCAATTCCAAACTCAACGATCGGGCATAGCGAGTAATGCCGCACCCCGGAGAGATCCATCATGGAGACATTCGCCTGGAATCCCCGGCACAACAAGCTTCCCCGGCCTTTCCGGGACCGGTTCTTCGGTCCGCGGACAAACAATTTCGGCGACCTCCTGGGACCCCTCATCGTCCAGGGGATCTGCGACCGTGAGGACCTTGGGTGGCATGCCCCGACCCGCCCCGGACGCCTCATCACCGTCGGCTCCGTGATGCACGTCGCGCGCGACGGCGACGTCATCTGGGGTTCCGGCGTCAACCCGAGCGTGCGGGTCGGCCGGCACCGCTTCACCGCCCTGGACGTACGCGCGGTCCGCGGACCGCGCACCCGCGCGTTCCTGGCCGACCGCGGCCAGGACGTGCCCGCGGTGTACGGAGACCCGGCGCTGTTGTTGCCCGACCTGTTCCCCGTCCTCGCCCGGTGGTCCGCAACCAAGGCGCACGCCCTTACCGTGGTCCCGAACCTGCACGACTGGGACCGCCTCAAGAACCACCCTTGCGCGGTCAGCCCCCGCTCGGGCTTGTGGCACGTCCTGCGCACCATCGCCCAGAGCGAGCGGGTCATCGCATCGTCCCTGCACGGGGTGATCGTGGCCGAGGCGCTCGGCATCCCAGCCACACTGCTCAGCGGCCACGAGAAGCCGTTCAAGTACCAGGACTACTACGAGGGCACCGGTCGCCCGATGCCCACGCCGGCCGCGACCCTCGACGAGGCGCTCCGTCGCCCCGCCGAGACTCCTGACCTCTCAGGCTGGGATGGCGATGCCCTGTACCGGGAATTCCCGACGGACCTGTGGGACAGCGCTGCGGCGGGCCGCAGCCTCGCCCCGATCGAGGCCGCATGACGGAGATACTGCACCGCCCGAGGTCGCTCCACGAGATCCGGTTGGCCACGCTCGACGTCCTCGCGGACGTCATCGGTAGCGGGCGGGACGTCGCATTGCTCCAGGCACCGAACCAGCGCAATGTCGGCGACACCCTCATCTGGCTCGGTGAGCGCATGTACTTCACGGCCCTCGGACTCCGGCTGCGGCACGTCAGCGACCTCGGGGGGTACGACGCCGACGCGGTCCGCGCGAGCCTGCCCGAGGGCGGTGTGGTGCTCATTCACGGCGGCGGCAACTTCGGCGACCTGTGGTACGGGCACCAGCTGCACCGGGAACAGGCGGCGCGCGACCTGCCGGATCTCCCGATCGTCCAGCTCCCCCAGTCCGTCTATTTCGCCTCGCAGGCGAAGGCCGAGCAGGCAAACGCAGAGCTCGGCGCACATCCTGACTTCACGCTCCTCGTCCGGGACCAGGGCTCGTCGGCGCGCGCCGAGCGGCAGCTGCCGGACGTAGCGACGCGGTACTGCTGGGACACGGCGCTCGGATGGCAGCCCCCGCGACGTCGCCCCACGCGGACCGCCCGACGTCCGCTGGTGCTGGCGCGCACCGACAAGGAAGCTGCTTCCGGGCTCGGCTCCGTCGACCTAGGGGCCGAGCTCGTAGCGCCGGCAGACCGGGCCGACTGGAAGAACCTCGGTCCCGACGCCGTCGCGTGGCACCTGCTCCGCGCCCTCCCGCGGTTGGCACATCGGGTGCCGGCACTGCGCAGGCCGGCCTTCCAGCCACTGATGCGCACCTGCATCAGCGCGATCAACGCGATCAACGTCCGCGGCGGCGTGCGCCTCCTCCGTGATCGGCCGGTGGCCGTCGTGGACCGCCTGCACGCCCACATTCTTGCCGGACTGCTGGAGGTTCCCCATGTGGTGCTCGACAACAGCTACGGGAAGATCAGCACCGTGTACGCCGAGTACACCCACGTCCTGCGCACCGCTCGGTTCGCGTCGGATCTGGACGACGCCCTGAGCCAGGCCCGAAGACTCGCCGCCCGGGAGCCCGTGTGATCGCCTTCGTCACGTCGCTGCGCCACCCCCTGAACTCGGACGACTACCCACGAGTAGAGGCGCTGCTGCGGGACACCCTGAGATCGCTCACCGCGCAGGATCACCCGGACTTCGTCGTCTTCGTTGTCGGCAACAAGGAACCGGGGTTCCCGCTGCCGGACAAGGTCCACTTCATCCCTGTCGATTTCCCGCCTCCCGTCCTGACCAGAGGGCCGAGGACCCCGCGAGACGCGTTCGTCTGGGACAAGGGCACCAAGATCGGTATCGGGCTGCTCGCGGCGCGCGCGGTGAAGCCCGACCACGTCATGATCGTCGACGCCGACGACTTCGTGCACCGCGGCCTGGCCGGCTTCGTAGCCCAGAGACCGGACGCCCCGGGCTGGGTCCTTACGAACGGCTACATCTACTCCCGGGCCCGCCAGACCTACCGGCCTCAACGAACCTTCAACCACGTGTGCGGCACCAGCCACGTGGTGCGCTACGACGCCTACGCGGTGCCGGACCGACTTGACATGCACGCCGACCAGACACAGGTCGCTGAAGGCTACGGAGAGCGTCTGCACGCAATCCTCGGCGCCCACCACGACGCCCTGGACTGGCTCGCCGATGACGGTTTTCAGCTCGCCCGGCTCCCCTTCAGGGGCGCCGCATACCAGGTGGACACGGGCGAGAACCACTCCGGATATACCCTGCGCGGTGCTTCTGTCCCGGTCACGCACCGGTTCGAGGAGACATTCGGTGTGCCACCCCGCGACAATCATGGCGAGCCCGTGTGGCGGGCGCTCGGTCCACATGCGGCTGTAGAGCACGTGAGTGATCTGTCGCAGAAGGTGCTCCGAAGGCTCAAGTCGACTACGACGCCTCGCGTGCCCGGCTCGTGAGCATGCCCCCCGCCCGTGCCAGCAGGCGGGCGTCGTTCCTGAGCGCTGGCCACAGCGCCACCTCGACGCTCAGCACCAGCACCATCGCAACGGCCGCAATGCCGATCGACACCCACGGGTACTGCGAACCGATCAGGTGCGTCAGCCCGCCGGCCGCCGCGCCGGCGACCGCGTGCGCCACGATCACCCGGACCGCCCCCAATGCCACACCACGCACAGATACCTTCCCCGCGCGCCCAGCCCACCAGAGGCTGACCGGCCAGAGGGCGGCGGTAGCCGCCGTATATCCGACCGCTACGCCCATCAGCCCCCAGTAGCTCCCGGCCAATACGGCCACGACGACGAACGGCCTGGTGCACAGGGCCAGTCGGAACTGCGCCTTCGTGACGCCCGCCGACATGAAGATCCAGCCTGGTATCGCCGTCAGGACCTGGAAGATGCCGGCTACGGCGAGCGCCGAAACCAGCGGCACGAGGTCGAGCCAGCGTGAGCCGAGAACGACCTCGACGATGGGGCGCGGCAGGAAGACGAGGAGCATCAGCAGTGGCACGATGGCGTGCCCCAGGACCGCCTGCCCCCTGATCACGTATCGCACGTACGGGCCGAGGTCGTGCCGCACTCGGGAAAGTACTGGTAGCGCCACGCGCGCGGCGGGCCAGATGAGCTGGCCCACCGGCAGCATCATCATCTGGAACGCACGGTTGTACAGGCCGGTCGCGACTGCCCCGAACCGGGCACCCACTACTACCGTGTCGACGTTCATTCCCACGTAGTTCACGACCTGCGCGCCGAGCAGGTGCGCCCCGTACGAGACCTGCTCCCGGACCGACGCGTGCCGGTCCGGGAGCCCGGGCCGCCACCCAGCCAGACCGATCGTCAGGATCGTCGAGACCAGGACGACCGCGACCTGCTGCGCCACGAGGGCCCAGTACGACCCGGTCGCGACCGCCACCGCGATCGCCACGCACATGCCGGTGAACGACGCCGTGACCTCCACGCCGGCGACCGTCGTGAACCGCAAGCCGCGAAGTAGGCTCGCCCGAAACTGTGACACGAGCCCGCTGAGCACGAAGACAACCGCGATCCAACGGGCGACGCTTTCGAGCGCCGGCTCGCCATACGCGGACGCGATCAGCGGCGCAACGAGCGCCACGACGGCACCGGCCAGGACTCCGAGTGCGGAGTTGATCCAGAACAGGTTGTCCCGCTGACCCGGAGTCAACGTCCGCGCCTGGATCGCGGCCTTCGAGAGCCCGAAGTCCTGCAAGAGGTCGGCGATCCCGGCAACAGCGAGCACCATCGCCACGTACCCGTAGTCCCGGGGATCGAGCAGACGGGCGAGCACGGTGAGCGACACGAGCTGGATGCCGACCCGGGCAACCTGCGAGGCCATCGTGACGGCACCGCCTCTGGCAGCCTGCTCACCGAGCGCGGTGCCGGACTCTTGGGCATCCGTACCGGCCAACGCAGTGCCCCCCTGTGCTCACGACGACGGAAATGTCCGATCGAGTTGACACGACATTAGCGGGGAACGCCGGCAGTGGCAGGTCGAGGTCGGACTGCTTATGGCTGCGGCCATACTTGCGCATACGCAAGACAGGCAAACGATGCAAACGCGACGTACTGTGTCCGCTCGCGATCTCGCCTCGCCGGAAGCAACTTTCCCGAATATCCTCGCCGGGAGCCGACGCTCCTGCTGGAGCCGGACGAACTGCGTGTATCGCGCCTGCAGGCTCGCAGCCCTCGAGGTCCGTGTCTTGATTGAACGGAAGAAGGACGATGATGCCCCTGCGACCTGCTACCAGGGCAGGGCCGGGCCTTCCCCCGCACCCCACTGCCGGCCGGATCCAACCCCGACGCGGCCACGGCGGTATCACGTTCTCCAGCTTCGCCTTCGGCATCTGCGTATTCGCGACGTGCAGTAGAGGCGTCCTGGAAATAACAATCGGCAAAGGTGCCGGCTACGCCGCACAAGCAATGGCGCTGGCCCTTGTCGTGGTCGCACTCTGGGTCTCGGGACCCACCCCGACCAGGGCCTCGGCACGGAACGGCGTATTCCTGTATTGCTTCGCGTTGGTGACCATCCTTTCCGGATCATACGTCAGCATGTTCAAAGAATTTACGGCCGCGTGGATCTACGTCGCCGTCATGCTTCTTTTCGCGGTGCCGATGTGGTTCTTCAGCTCCAATTATTTCGAGGCTGCTCGGAAGATCAATGTTCCGTTCTGGCTCGGTGCAGCAGGCGTGGCGTCGGTCGTCGCCGCGACGGCCCAGCAGGCGCAGCTGCTCCTCGATGTCTTGCCTGGAAGCGACCTGGCGAGCCTCGGAGGCCTGGTGCGCCCCTCGGGCCTGAGCGGAAGCTTCCTGCACTACCCGCTCTTTATCTCGCTGGTCTTCTTCGTGTTCGCGCAGCTCTGGTCCAGCCGCCGACGGGCCATCTACAGCCTGCTTGCCGCGGTCTTCGCGGTCGCTGTCGTCGTCAGCTTCTCCCGCTCGGGGGCAATGATCCTCATATTCGGCATCGCCGCGTTCGCCGTCACCTCGAGAAATGCGTCGCAGCGCGTGCGGTTCGTGTTCGCCGGGATCTCACTCGCGATGATCCTGTCACTCGTCATGCGCGACACGATCTACGCAACCCGAATCGCGAGCTCGGTGGACCTCGAGGCGGGCGGAAATGCCGGCCGCATCACAGGGTGGATGAACGCCCTCGAACTGTGGGCGGATTCTCCGATGGTCATCGGGGGGTACACCGGCATGTACACGAATATCACGCAGAACTTCGGAGAGGCATCGTCGGGCGTGGTCGAGTCCGGAATTCTCCAGCAGCTCATCAGCGTGGGCCTGATCGGGGCCGTTCTGTACTACGCACTCATGATCGCCACAATCATGGCAGTGGACAAGCGGCACGCCTGGTTGCGAGCGGGGATGCTGGGAGCAGTCCTCGAAACTTTCGTCTACCAGTCGGTAGAGGTAGTTCCGTTCATGATTGCCTTCCTCCTCATGCCGATCGTTTCCATGCACATCGCCGGAGATGATCCCGGATATTGGAAGGGAATGATCGCGCCGGCCGCAAGGCGGTCGTTCGGAGCTGTCGCACGTGCCGCCCGATTGCCGATCGGCTCGCGCGCTCCACACGCGGATTCTCACCGCACTCGTTAGATTGTTGCAGAACTTGCACCACGTCAGTTTCGTGAACCGTCGCCTGCAGAATCGGACATTGGGGGTCTCGTGGGCATCATCGACTACGTCAGAGTCGCCAGAAAGCGTTGGACGTTCATTGTGGCCCCTGTGCTGGCGTGCTTGCTGGTCGTCCTCGTGTACTCCTACTCACAGCCCCCTCTCTACACAGCGCAGTCCCTGGTATTCGTCTCGTTCAGCTCTGCGCAGACCACGACGGAGCTGAACGCAGGCGCAACGTATGTGCAGCGCCAGGTCGTCTCTTACACCAACCTCGTCGGTGCCGAACGGGTACTGGATCCCGTCGTGGAGGAGCTCGGTCTCGACACGGGCACACCCGCGCTCCGCAAGCGCGTCACGGCGGAGTCACCGGCAGACACAGTGCTCATCCAGATCTCCGCCACCGACGAGGAGCCGGTGCTGGCCGCCAAGATCTCAGACGCCGTCGCGCAGAACCTCGCCAAGGAAGTTGCCGAGCTGGAGACCCCGGTCGAGGAGGAAACGTCTCCGGTCCGGCTCGAGGTCGTACGCAACGCGGTGGTCCCGACAGCGCCTAGCGCGCCGAACATCCGCCTCAATGTCGCCGTCGCCCTCATCACCGGCCTGATGCTCGGCGCCGGTCTGGCGGCGCTGCGGGAGGTACTCGACACCCGCGTGCGCTCGGAGGAGGACGTCGTAGCGCTGACCGATACCGCCGTCATCGGGCACATCCCCCTCGACGAAACCGCTCTCGATCATCCCCTCGTGGTTCAGAGCAGCCCCCACCATGCGCGGTCGGAGGCATTCCGCCGACTACGAACAAATCTCCAGTTCCTGGATCTCGAGGGTGGTCCACAGGCGATGGTCGTCGTCTCGTCGGTACCGAACGAAGGGAAGTCGACCACGGCGATCAACCTGGCGATCACACTGGCCGATGCGGACGCCCGGGTACTGCTCATCGACGCCGACCTCCGCCGGCCGTCCATCGCGAACTACCTCGGCATCGAAGGTTCAGTAGGACTGACGACCGTTCTGATCCATCGCGCTGAGCTGCAGGACGTCATTCAGCCGTGGGGCTCGGCCGGCCTGTTTGTCGTTCCCTCGGGAGCGATCCCGCCGAACCCGGCGGAGCTGGTCGGGTCCCGCGCGATGGCGAAACTCATCGAGCAGGTCCGCGAGCAGTACGACTACGTCATCATCGACACACCTCCGCTCCTGCCAGTCACCGACGCGGCCCTCATCGCCAAGATGACCAACGGCGCGCTGATGGTCACCGGGTCCGGTCTCGTCCGGCGTGACCAGCTGCTCCAGTCGCTTGGCAACATGAGTTCGGTGAACGCTCGCGTCCTCGGAGTCGTACTGAACAAGATGAAGTGGGAGGACACCGGAGGCTACCGGTACGGGTACTACACCTACGGGCCGAGCGATGGGGACGGCACGGCGCAGGGACCATCTCGGCGCGCTGCCGCTCCGGTCATCAAGCCACAAGCCGAGAGCGGAGAAGAGGTTCCCGCACGGACACTCGCGACCGACGCCCTACCCCCGCGGCACAGCGTGCCCCGACCGCAGCGGCACATCGCTCCTCCGTGGCTGACGGCAAAGAACGGTTCCGTTGTCACAGATGTCACGCCCTGAGGCGTCGCGTACGGGCTCTCCGGCCCCGTTCGTCCTACGCAGTCGCCGCAGACGCCATACCACCCCAACCGGATAGCCCACCATCTTTGCCACATCGCCCACCACGACGACCGCGGGCACGCTGACGAGCAGCCGAAGCACCCGGTGCCAACCTTTCGGTCTGCGCGCCCAGGCCCGGCGACAGAACTTGGCCGCATAGAACGCGAAGCCGAGGGCGAGCGCGAGGCGAGGCACGACACCAAACGGCGCCAGCAAACCGACGGCACCCACCGTGTACGCGCCATAGCGCAGCGCGTGACGCCGAGGCCACAGGCCGGACTTCCCGTCGCCTCGGGCATAGCGGTAGTACTGCTTCGTATATGCGTGCCATGTGCCTCGTGCCGACCACTTCGCGATCGCCGTGGGCTGGAATACGAACTCCATGCACGCTCGTCTCAACGCCAGATCGAAGACAAGGTCCTCGCAGTAGTCGAGCCACTCTGGGTATCCGCCCGCGGCGCTCCATGCGTGCCGGGAGACGAGGAGCGAGCGACTGGACGGTAGGAACCGGTCCGGATCGATCTCGTCCAGGACGGGCATCAGGAGCGTCGCGAACATGCGCTCGTTCCATGAGGACCAGGTCGGCTCGAAGAAGCCCGACACGACGTCTGCTCCCTTACGCGTCCGGGCCTGCACGAGTTCCTCGAGCCATTGCGGTTCGAGCACCGTACCGGCATCGGTCACCGCGATCAGGTCGTGCTGGGCGTGCTCGATGGCCTGGTTGCGGCCTGCCGAGATGTTCGCGCCGGGCGACTCGACGACCCTGACCTTGATCGAGGCGCGGTCACTCCACGCCGAGAGCACGGCCAGGGTCCTGTCGGTCGACCCGCCGTCCACGACGACGACCTCGTCCGGCGGAAGTGACTGCTCCTCGACAGACTGGAGGAACCCGGGAAGGCTCAGTTCCTCGTTCAGCACGGTCATGATCAATGACACCGGCAGCGTTTCCGACGTCGTCACGCCACTGCGCCCCTTGCACGCAGGCCCGCGGCCTCGATCTGCCTGATCCGGCGAGCGAACCTGCCGAAGGGCAGGAGGCAGTGCGGGTGGACCCGGTAGAAGCGCGCGGCCGAACGAAGCTCGTGCCGCCACGCGCCAAGGGAGAACCCGCGCCGCGTCTCGCGTCCCCACCCGTGCGTCCACCGGACGTCGCCGTCCACGCGGACGCGCATACCGGCCGCATGCGCCCGCATGCAGATGTCCGAGTCCTCGTAGTAGATGAAGAAGCCCTCGTCCCACCCGCCGAGTCGTTCGAAGTCGGACCGCCGTACGGCGACAGCGGCCCCCATCGCCCACACGACGTCGACGGACTCACCCACGTCGGCGAATCGGAGGTATCCGTCGTCGTGCCGCCCCAGCATGTGACGTACCTTGCGGATCATGGTTGGCGCTCCACGTCCGTTCTCCTGGAGCGACCCGTCCGGGTTCACGAGCTGTGGCGCGATGATCCCGCCTTCACGACGAACACGCTCGGCAAGCGTCGCGATCCCTGATGCGGTCACCTGCACGTCCGGGTTGCAGAAGATCAGGACGTCCTCATCGCTCTCCGCCACGCCACGGTTGTTCGCCGCCGCGAACCCGACGTTCTGCGCGAGCGCTATGACGTGCGCGCCCAAGGATCTCGCTGTCTCGACCGAGCCGTCCGACGACGCGTTGTCCACGACCGTCCACGCCGCATCTATGGCCGTGGACCAGTACTGCCGCAGGACCTCCGCGCTGTTATAGCTCACGGTGACAAGCCGAACTCCGGGCATGACGCTCCTGTCGGTCTAGTACGCCCCGCTCGGCGCGAAGACCGCTCGCGCCGTCCGCAGCATGATTCCGATGTCGCCCAGCAGGCTCCAGTTCTCCACGTAGTAGAGGTCCAGACGCGTGCCCTGGTCGATCGACAGGTCGTTGCGACCGCTCACCTGCCACAGGCCGGTCAGGCCCGGCTTGACGAACAGACGGCGCCTCAGCGCGTCGTCGTACTGCGCAACCTCGAGCTCCACCTGCGGGCGTGGGCCGACCAGGCTCATGTCGCCCTTGATCACGTTGAGCAGCTGTGGAAACTCGTCGAGCGAGTACTTGCGCAGGAACCGGCCGAGCCGGGTGACGCGCGGGTCCGCCTTCGGCTTGTAGAACACGCCGACGTCACCGCCGAGCACCGTGGCGAGCTCCGCTTCCGCGTCCAGCCGCATCGACCGGAGCTTGAAGAGGGTGAAGGGCTTGCCGTGCTGACCGATCCGCTGCTGTCTGAACATCGCCGGACCCGGGCTGGTCAGGCAGACCAGGCATGCCAGGACGAGCATCGGCACGGCGACGGTCAGCAGGATCAGCGTGGCGACCACCACGTCGAAGATCCGCTTGATCGCGTGCTGCGTCCCCGTGTAACCCGGGGGCGAGACCTGCACGACCGGCACGCCGTCGACCGGCGTGATCATCAGTCGAGGGCTCGCGATGTCGGCAAGTGCCGGCACCACCACGAGCTCCGCGGCCGTGGGTTCCAGGTCCCAGGCGAGCTGCTTGAGCGCCTGCGGCGTCGCGCCGTCGGACGCAGTCACCGCCACCGCGTCGACGTCGTGGTCGCGCGCGACGTCCGCGGCGTCCTCGATGCGGCCGAGCACCGGCACGCCGTCGATCGGTGACGGGATCGCTGTCCCGCCCGGAAGGCAGACCCCGACCACCTGGAACCCGGCCTGGTGGGTGCGATCCACCCTGCGGCAGAGGTCGATGACGGCATCGCGCGCCCCGATGACCAGCGTGCGCCGCTGGAACTCGCCCCGTGCCCGTTCCCGGTGCAGCTTGTGCGCGAGCAGCCACCGGCCACCCACCACCAGCGCGATCCCGATCGGGAGGGTGACTGCCACGTACGACCGTGCCAGATCGAACTTGACGAGATAGCAGATGATCGCGGCGAGCCCGAAGAGTGCGAGCGTGGCCCGCACGACGCGGAGGTACTCCTCCCGGCCCGAGCCGAGGACCCGCGGGCTACGTGAGCCGACGACACCGAGCGCAAGGACCCACGCCTCGGCGACCACGACCGAGATGAGGAAGTACTGGCCGCCTCGCGGCTCGAAGAGATCCGCCTCGATGCTCCGGTCGAACCGAAGCACGTACCCGAAGGCGACCGCCGCGGTGACAGCCGCGATGTCGACGAAGAGAGCCCGTCGGACGATCACGTCCTGCCAGCGAGCCGCCGGCCCCCGGTGGTGCGACGGCGCTGTCATCGACCCGATGCGGAGATGATCTCGGACGGCCAGCCGCCGCTCGAGATCCGCAGCCTGGCTGTCGACGTCTGCGGGAAGACGATTGTCGATGGTCAAGATCCGCTCCTGGACTCGTGCATCGGGACCTATCCATCAATGCGATGACGGCGCGCGCTGCACCTCACCTCCACGGAGAGGTGCAGCGCGTGGGCCGATCAGGAAGCCGCCTGAGGGGCGGTCCCGGTGGGTCAGCTGCGGCGAACCCGGACTCGGGTCGCCACGATCGCGGCCGAACCGAGGACCAGCAGGCCGCCGGCGATCACGAGGTACGGGAGGCTCGAGGAACCGGTCACAGCCAGTCCACCCTCGTTGTCGTCGTCCCCCCCGTTGTCGTCGTCCCCAGCCGCGAGGGCGGTGATCGTGAAGACCTCGGACAGCGGATCGCCGGCTGTGTCGAGGACCTGGAAGTTGAAGTCGCCGGGTGCGGAGACGGTCACGTCGACGTACGCGAGGCCCTCTTCGTCGAGCGTGAAGGTTTCCGCGCTGGTACCGGCCACTTCCACCTCCTGGTCGACCGTGCCGGTCTGCCCCTCGGGAGCAGCCTGGACCGTGACGGTCTCGCTCGCGAGGCTCTCGCAAGCGATGGTGTAACCGAAGCCCTCGCCCGCGGTCACGGTCTGGTCCGTAAAGGCCAGGAAGCACGGAGGTTCGCCGGGCCCGTACCCGTCGTCTGCGGCCGCGGCCGCCGCTGGGGCCAGCACGGCAGCTGCCGTGATGGCCATCGCGCTGATGAGGCGTCGAAGCATTGCTCAGTCCCCTGGTGTTGTGGCGTTAACTGCTGCACGTCGATATCGGTGCCTTCGCACCGGACACCGCGACCCGGCATATCCAGCGCGAGACGCGCGTTCCCTCAGTCGGTTTCCTCAGTCCGGAACGTCATTCTGTGATGGACACCTTCGCGGGCCGGGGGCCCGGGGTTGTCCGCAGAATGACGTCTCCGTCCTGATGCTTCCCGGTGATAATTACATACGTAACAGAGGAAGTCGCGCCCGGGCGCAGCGTGATATCGCGGAATGTCAGCCAGAGCTGGTCATGCTTCTGCGGCGATAGCCCGATATCTTCGGAATTCTCGGACACGGAGTTGATTCCCCCGCCGGCCGGCGCATAGACGAGCGCACGCAGCCGGATCTCACCCGGTCGGCTCTCCTCATAGCCCACGATGTACTGCGACAGATTGGTCACCTCGTCTGCGTCGACGCGCGATGTGTAGGTGACGGTCACGGCCAGCTCCCGCGATCCGTCCGGGCGCGTCTCCCGCTCCTCCACGGCCACTTCGGTGTCGACGTAGTAGGCAATCTTCGCCATCTGAATACCCTGGGTAAAGACGCCGACCACCGGGTGGTCGCCGTTCACACCGCGGAGCGCCCCGTCGAGCACCGTGCCCTCCAAGAGGTCCGCCTCGGCCGGTTCGCTGGACCACACCAGCAGCCGGCCCTCGCGGGCCGCGTCGGCCAGGGCGTCGACCCTCTGGGCCGGATCGCCGGCTCCCGCCGACAGGGTCGCGAACGCCTGCTCGGCCGTCTCCGCGAAGATCGCGTCCTGCGCCGCGGGCGTCTGCGTCTTGTAGACCCCGTTGAGCAGGTAGGCCACGAGCTTCTCGCCCTTGAGCACACCGCCCGGGCCGGTGTCGACCTCGCCCATCAGCCCGGCCAGTACCGCCGGGTCCGCCGTCAGCACACCGTCCACGGTCAGCCCGGTCTCGCGCCGCCACATCTCGCGCGCTATCTCGGCCGACCTCGGAAAGTCCGGCGTCGACGTCACGTTCTGCATCCACCGCCCCAGGTCCCCGCCGCCGAAGATCCGCTGCTCTTCCTCGGTCAGCTGGACAACCGGCTCCTTGAACGGTCCCACCATCGACCCCGGACGCTGGTCGGTGAGCTCGATCTCGCCGTCGTCGGCGTGGAGCACCATCGCGGTCCCCGTGATGCCACCGAGCGACCGCGGCTCCGCGTTGTTCTGCACCAGCACGAGGTAGTCCCGCGGCCCGTCGGCGCCCAGCATCGGCGGGATGAGCTGCGCGGCGCGCGACGCCGTCGCCGTCGACATCCGCAGGTCGAGGAGCTGTCCCTCCAGGTCAGCGACCGCGTCCGCCACCTGCGGCAACATCGGCGAGCCGTCGATGCCCTCCACGCTCTGCAGCGCGTACCCGACGGACTGATCGGCCAGCTTCACCTCCGGCGCCACCTCCTGCAGGGGCTCGAGATCCACGCGTCCGTCCGTCGGCGAGAGCGTGGCCGGGTCCACCACCTCGACCACCTCGGCGAGCCGCGGCAGCGGTCCCTGGGCCAGCTGATCGACCGTTGCCGCCATGGCGGCAACAGCCTCGACGGTCGGTCCGACGACGGGCAGCCGGCTCACGAGGGACCAGTGCGGCCCGTCGGTCGCACCTCGGGCGTCGGCCGCGTGTCTCTGCAGGTCGGCAACGGTGGCGTCGAGGCTCTCGGTGCGACCCGCGACGGCGTCGGCCTGCAGGGTGTCGACGCTGCGCGCCGCCTGTTCCAGCGAGCCGCGGGCCCGGACGGCGTCCAGCGCCACCCATGCGACGAGGATCCCGAGGAGCACGACGAGCCCCACCACGCTCAGCACGGCGATCTTCAGGTTCCGCCGCCGCCGACGGGTCCAGAATGCCGGCCTGGGCGGCGTCGGCTTCTTCCACGGCGTCGGTGCGGGCAGCGCCCTGCGCTCCGCGATGGCGGTGCCGAGACCTCCGGTGGCCGCACTTCCCGGGTCGGGTGATCCGGCCCTCCTGAGCGGCACGACCTTGGCGCTCACGTCGGCGCTATTACTGATCTGCGTTCTTTCAGCTGGGCTACCTTTGGGTGGGAACACCGGTGTGCCCGCCCATTTCTCGCCCCATCCAGGGTGCGTCACCGGACCTCCTGATGGCTCTGCGCGCAGTACGCGTTACGGTACCCGCGACATGCCGGGCGGGCGCGGCGAATTGGCCTCTGTGCATTTGCACGCAATCATCGTGAATTTGCACATAGTCAAAGCTCGCGCCAATCCCCATAAACCACCGGAATCTCGGCAGAGTTCATGCAATGCGGAGCAAGAACTACGCTCAGGCACGCCACAACCACCGAGGGAGGCACCCTTCATGCCCTTTACCGTGCTCACCGTCTGTACGGGCAACATCTGCCGCTCCCCGGCGGTCGAGACCCTCCTGCGCCACGTGCTCGACGCGTCCGTCACCGTCGGCAGCGCCGGGACGAATGCGCTGGTCGGTCACCCCATCGCCGAGCCGATGGCCAGGCTCCTGGCCGCCAACGGATTCCCGCCCGCCGACTTCGCCGCGCGACAGCTCACCCCCGAGCTCATCAGCGGGGCCGATCTTGTCCTCACCTTGACCCCGGCGCACCGCGCCTGGGTGGTCGACCGCGTGCCGGCCGCCGTCCGCCGCACCCTCACCGTCATGGAGCTGGGCCGGCTGTCGAGCACGCTGGTGCCCGGCGCCGTCGTGGGGCAGGACGACGCCGCCCGGCTCGCCGCCCTCGTATCCGCCGCGCTCCTGGAGCGGCCGAGGCACGCCGGCCGCCACCACGACGACGGCGTCGTGGACCCCTACGGCCGCTCCGCCGCCGCCTACCGACGCTCCTACGACCAGATCCTCGAGGCGCTGACCCCGATCATGAACGCGCTGCGCGCGGAACCCCCCGGCGGGGCGGAATTCACCCGGGGCGCGCAATGACGCCAACGGGCTCGCCGACCCCTCGTCCGTACACTGGCAGAGTGCCAACGATCCGCTCGCTGCTGGCTCACCCCGAGGAGCGTCGGCCCAGCCCGCCGGCCCCGCGCGCCGACCTCTACCGGATCTTCGGCGCGGGTATCGGTCTGTTCGCGATCGGGCTGATCGTCGCGCTGATCCTCACGATCACCGGCCGCGGCAACCTGGAAGCCGTCGCGATCTGCGGCACGGGCATCGCGCTCGGCGGGCTCGGCCTGCTCTGGGCGCGCCGCCACCGGTAAGGCCACCGGTAACCGCCACCGCTCGCCGGCCGCGGGCGGAGCCTGTCGCGGCACCTGTCTCGACTTCCGGGCCGCGCTCAGTCCCAGGCGCGCTCGGCGCTCAGCTCCTCCGCACGCGCCGGGTCGCGCAGTGCCGCCTCCAGAAGGAGGGGGTCCGCGCCCGTGAGCTCGGCCAGCGCTCGCGCCAGGCCCTCGGGCGAGGCGGCGTACGGAACAGCTTGGGACACCCACCACGCAACACGCTTGCCCTCCACCGACAGCGCGTCATGGCGACGCCATGTCGCCGGCGCGCCCGGCGCGAGGGCTCGGACCCGCGGATCTAGCTCGACCGGCTCGCCGGGTTCGTCGGGCGCGATGTCGGTATCGCCCTCGAACGGGAGGTCCAGCAGCTCGGCGAGCGCCTCGCCGACGTCGGCCGGGGCGGGGACCACCGGGCCGAGCTGGGCCCACCGGGGCGATGTGGCGACGGCCAGGTCGTCCGCGCTCTCCACCGTGACGCCGGCCGGACCGAGGGCGGGGAGCCGGGAAGGGGCGATGACCCGGGGGTCGCCGGCGCGGGCGAGCGCGGCGAGCCCCGCCCAGACCGCACGAGCAACATCGGCGGAGAGCCGCGCGGGCACCGCCCCCTGCGCCCCGGGTAGCCGCTCCAGGACCGCCGGCCAGTCGTGTCCGCGCAGGTCAGCCAGGTTGTGTCGCCCCCCGAGCGCGGTCAGGAGATCCACGCCCAGACCGGTGGTCTCGGGCGGGGCGGGTGGCAGCAGCGGCGTGTCCCCGAGCGCGAACGGCGCACCGAGGCGACGCCGCAGGAACCACGCCGTGTACGACGCCGCCTCCCGCCCAGGAGCGTCCGGCGAGCGCACGGGCGTCAGGAGGGCGCGGCGCAGACCCGGGTCGGTGGAGATGCGGGCGAGCGCCGCGGCGAGCGAGCTCTGCTCGGCTAGGTCGGTGCCTGCCGTGTCCCGCAGTGCGTCGAGGTCGGGCACCGCCTCCGCGTCGCCGATCCACGCCCCGGCGCCCAGCTCGTCCGCGAGGTGTTCGAGGTACTCGTCCCAGTCGGAGAGCCAGCCCGCGGGGTCGTCGGCGCCGTAGTCGGCCTCGTCGCGATCGGGCGTCACGACGTCGACGACGCGGTAGACGCCGAGGTCGGCGCGGGCCCCCGCTGCACCGAGGGTCTCGCCGCCCCAGCGCTCGACGACGTCGTAGCGCACCACGGCGAGGTCCAGGTTCCGGGCAGCCCACGTACCCGGCAGCGCCGCCTCGCGGAGCGGGACCACGGCGTCGGCCGCGACGACGGGGAGCTCCCCCAGCCAGAACGGAAGGTCGCCCGGGCCGGGCTCGGCGACGGCGAGGTGCGCCAGCTCGAGCACGGCCGAGACGGTCTCGGCGGGGGTCGGCTCGTCCTGTGCCCACGATTCCTCGTGCGCCGACCCCGCCGGTGGCCGAGCCGACAGGACGGCCCCGAGCTGGTCGGCGTCGGAATCGTCCAGCACGTGCTCGGCGGCGGCGAGCGCCGTCGACCGCACCGCGGGGTCCGCGAGCAGCCCGCGCGGCGTGGTGGGCGCGGCGCCGGCCCGCTCCAGGACGGGATGGGCGGCGTCCGGGTGGATCACCCGGACCCCGAGCGCGCGGGCGATCCCGGCGAGGTGCGGGGCGTCGAGCAGCACGGTCCCCCGGGCGCCGCGAGTCACGCGCCCGTCGGCGAGCGGGAGCGGCGCCCCGGCGATCGCCTCGAGCACCGTGGGTTCTCCCGTGTGCGGTGCGAGGGCGTCGAGGGCCGCGTACACGATGCCCGAGTCGGCCGGGAGGGCCTCGACCAGGTCGGCGAGGCCGAGTGAGTCCGCCCCGAGCGAGCGCACGAGGGCCTGGTGTCGCACGGGGACGACGACCAGGGCCCTGGGGGTGCCCATCGCGAGCGCGCGGGCGAGCGCCGGGTCCTCGCCGAGCGGCCCGGCGAGGAAGGCGGCGTCCGACGGCGCGACCCGCGGCACCGGGGCGTCTGCTTCCCCTTCACCGATCTGGGTCCCGAGCGCGTGATCCGGCGGGCTCACCGGCAGAAGCGGGGTGTCGCGCAGCGCCGCGACGGCGGACGCGCGGATCATCGCGTCGACGTCGCTCGCCGGGAGCCCGGTCGGCACCAGCCCGAGGATGTCGTGCCCCGCGGCGGGCTCCCCCAGCAGCGCGTCATAGCTCCCGGCCGGATCTCGGCGCTCGGCGCCGAGCTCGCCGAGGAACGCGGCGTAGGCGCGGCCTGCCTCGGCGGCCACCCGGTCCGACGTCGGCCCCGGCAGCACTCCGCGGCGCCCCGGGTCCACCGGGAACGACGCGATGAGCAGCGCCGGGAACGTGAGCCGCACGTCCGTGGGCGTGGGCGCGTGCAGCACGGTGCCCTCCGGCACGTGTCGCCTCGCCACGGGCAGTGCCCAGAGCACCGACCAGTCCGGACGACGCGCCTCGGACGGCAGCGACTCGTCGGGGTCCAGCGCCCCGGACGCCCGGTGCACACGCCACCGCGACCCGACGTCGCGCAGTTCCCGCGCGGACGCACCCTCGGCGGTGCCGTGGGGTTCAAGTTCCGGCTGACCTGCGAAGTCGTCCTCGATCACCACTTCGTCGAGTGCCGGGAGGGCGAGCAGGAGGGCGTCGTCGACCGCGGCGAGCTGGGCGCGCACGGCGGCGACCGCGACGGCGTCGCGCAGCACGAGCTCGACCACGGTGTCCGGCTCGTCCGGCGTGGTCGCGGGGGCAGGAAACGGGAGCCGGAGCACGGGCAGGGCGTCGCCGCGCGCCGCGGCCGATGCCGTCAGGCGCGCCGCAGCGTCACCGTCAGCAGAGCCGCCCGACGGAGCCGCCGACAACCCCAGCTCCTCGCGCGTCTCGGCCAGCGAGAACCGCACGCCGCCGTCGCGCGACCGGACCAGCACGTCGTCCGAAACCGACCGGACTGCGGCGAACCCGACCCCGAACCGCCCCACGACGCCGGCGGACCCCGGAGCCGCGCCGTCTGGCAGCCCGACCTTCGCGGAGGCCCGGAGCGACGCCAGCGACGCGACGCCGTCGGCGTCGAGCGGCGCGCCCGTGTTGGCGGCGACGAGCCGCCAGCCCGAGCCGTCGGAACCGCCACCGGAGCTCACCTCACCCGAGCCGCCAGCCCCAGGCCCGACCGCCTCCAGCCGCAGCGTCAGCCGCCCGGGCACCCCGGCGCGCGCGGCGGCGTCGGCGGCGTTCTGCGCGAGCTCCACCACCACGCGGTCGCGGTAGTAGCCGCGCGCGTGGTCCTCCTCGGAGTTCGCGTCCTCGCGGAAGCGGGTCGGCGACGCACCCCACGCCTCGGTCACCGCGCGCCGCAACGCGCCGGTACCGAAGGGGTCGCGGGTCACGTGGGAGATTCGCCCCCGTTGCTGGAGGTCTCGACAGGCTCGACCACCGAACCGACAGGCTCGACCAGCGAGTCAGCAGACCCGTCCAGCGGTGCCGCGGACTCGCCCGCCGAGGCGATCTCCACCTCGTGCTCGTCGATCAGCGGCGCGGGCGCCGGCCAGTCGGTCGGGTGCTCCTCGACGTCGGTCTCCGAGTGCGCGCCGCAGCCGTGGTCGAGGGAGACCACCTTGCCGTCGTCGGGCGACCACTCGTTGGCGCACACCCCGAAGAGCTGGCCCATCGAGCCGGACAGCGGGATGAGGAACGCGCAGGTCATGCACTCGGCGGCCGCCGCAACGGACCCCGCCGTGGTGGGGCCGCGCGACCCGCGGTACCAGCGCTCGGCGGCCTCATCCCGGCCCTGCGGGGACAGCACGCGGGCGCGGGCGAGCGCGAGCTCGTCGATCGCCACCTCGTCCGTCTCGGGGTCACCCGTCGGGGTGTAGCCGGGCTCGAGCCGCGGGTCGTCGTCGCGGAACGGCAGCACGTCGCCCGGGCCGACGTCGCCCGGGCGCAGCCGCTCGGACCACGGCAGCCAGGCCGGGGCGAGGATCGCCTCGTCGCCCGGCAGCAGCTCGACCTCGCTGATGGTGGCGGTCCGGCCGCGTGGCACGCGCGTCACCGTGACCGTCCAGTGCCAGCCGCGGTACCCCCGCATGGTCGCCGCGAAGCGGTGCGAGACCACCCGCTCGTCCTCGAAGAGGGTGCCGAGGTGCTCCCCGACGTCGTCCGGTCGCTCAGCCACCTCCTGCGCGGCGGCGCGCGCGAGCTCGGCCGCGCCGTTCAGCACGGCGTCTCGGCTCGAGCGTGCGGCGACCCGCCGGGTGGGCGTTCGTGTGGCGGGCGCGGTGATCGTCACCATGTTCCTCGGGACCTCGTGGGGGTTCAGGCGTCGAAGTCGTCTGCGACCTTGCGCAACATCTTGGCAAGGATCTCCGGGTTCTTCGGATAGCGCCCCTTGCGCAGGTCATTGGCGACGCCGTCCAGCATCTGCGTGAGATCGCCGACGAGCACAGCCATGTCGTCGGCGGACTTCCGCTTGGCCTTGGCGACCGACGGCGCGACGTCGAGCACCTTGACCGCGAGCGCCTGCGGACCGCGGCGGCCGTCGGCCACCCCGAAGTCCACCCGCGCGCCGGGCTTGGGCACGACGCCGTCGGGCAGGGCGGACGCATGCAGAAATACCTCGCCGCCGTCCTCGCTGGCGATGAAACCGAAACCTTTGTCGGTGTCGAACCACTTGACCTTGCCGGTGGGCACTGCGACCTTCTTCTGTGCTTGTCGATACTGCTCGTGGCAACTGCTGGTGATGGCCCTGGCTGCTGCGAGCTGAGCGCGCCACCTGGGCCGGAAGTACCAGGTTACCGGGCGGAAGCCTGCCGCGTCGCATGCATTGGTCACTCTTCGCCCGCGCGGCGGGTCCGGGGCCCCTTCCGCGCCGTCCGGGCTCCGCCGTCAGGCCCCGATCCCCAGGTCCGCGAGGAGCCGCAGCGCCACCTCGTCGAGCCATGCCGCCGAGTCGGCGACCGAACCCTCCTGGTGCCCGAACAGCTCGAACGAGATCAGGCCGAACAGCATCGTCCACGCCATGACGGCGCGGCGGATCGTCTCCGGCAGCTCGCCGTCCGCCGGGTCGACGCCGTCCATCAGCCCGTGCTCCGCGATGAACGCCAGTGCGGGCGCCATCGTCCCGGAGGCCCCGGCAGGCGGCGGCGCGACCACCGGGCGCGCCCCGGCCGCGTAGGCGTCCCCGACGATGCGGACGAGCACGCGCACCACGCGGGTGGCCGGGTCGACGGTGTCCCGCGGCGCGGCATAACCGGGCACGGGCGTGCCGTAGAGCAGCCCGAACTCACCCGGGTGCGCGATGCACCACCCGCGGACGGCGCGGAACGTCGCGAGCCAGCGCGCCGCGATGTCCGAGCGGTCGGCGACGCCCGCCTCCGCGGCCTCGGCGGCCTCGCCCAGCTCGTCGTAGGCCTCGATGAGGAGCGCCGTGAGCAGGGCGTCGCGGCTGGGGAAGTACCGGTAGACGGCGGACGAGACCATCTCGACGTCGCGCGCGACGGCGCGCAGCGACAGTGCGGCAGGGCCGTCGGTGCTCAGCCGCGCGCGGGCCGAGTCGAGGATCTCGCGGGTGATGGTCTCGCGGGCGAGGGCGCGGGCAGTGCGGGCCGGACTCATGTCCCCAGGCTCCCACTTCAGATCACCGCACACAAATGTGAGCACTGCTCTTGCCAAGGCGCACCCGCTCGTGCCACGCTGACGGCACGCAACCGAGAGCACCGCTCTCAGAATGGAGCATCGATCATGGCTGACCACCACCTCATCGTCGGCGCCGGTCCCATCGGCCGCCACGTCGCCGCCCTCCTCGCCGAGCGCGGCTCCCGCGTCAGCGTCGCGAGCCGCTCGGGCCGCAGCACCGGGATCGACGGAGTCGAGCACCTCGCCCTCGACGCCGCCGACGCCGACGCCCTGGCCCGCGCCGCCGAGGGCGCCGACTACCTGTACAACTGCGCCAACCCGGCCGACTACACCCAGTGGGAGCGCGTCTGGCCGCCGCTCGCCGCGTCCCTGCTGTCGGCCGCCGAGCGCTCCGGCGCCGTCTACGCGATCACGGGCACGCTCTACCCGTACGGCCCCGTCGACGTCCCCCTCTCGGAGGAGCTGCCCGAGGCCGCCACGGACCACAAGGGCCTGCTGCGCGCCCGGATGTGGGCAGAGGCCAAGGCCGCGCACGACGCCGGGCGCCTGCGCGTCGTCGAGGTCCGCGGCTCCGACTACATGGGCCGCGGCGTCGGCGGGAACGGGCACATCTCGCGCCTGGTGCCCGACGCGATGCGGGGCAAGCGCGTGACGATGATGGGCCGCACCGACCTGCCCCACACCTTCACCGACGTCGCGGACGCCGCCCGGACGCTGGTCGCGGCCGCCGAGGACCCAGGCGCCCACGGCCGGGTCTGGCACGTCCCGAGCAACGCACCGGTCAGCCAGGCGCAGGCCCTGACGGACGTCCTGGCGAGCGCCGGCAAGCCGCCGGTGAAGATCTCCTCGCTGCGCGGCGCCGCCCTGGGCGCGACCGCCCTCGTCTCCCCGTTCATGCGGGAGATGCGCGAGATCATCTACCAGTGGGAGCGCCCCTACGTCCTGGACGACTCCGCCGCCCGCGCCCGCTTCGGCATCACGCCGACGCCCTGGGCGGAGGTCTGCCGCCGCACCGCGCAGGGCTGACGGCGGCCGGGGCGTGGACCGGGGCGTGGAACGGCCGGACTTCGGCCCAGGAAACCCGCGTAGCATCGTCAGGATGGCCTCCTCGCTCCCCGCAGCGCCGGCGGCGGCCACGCGGCACTTCGCCGACGACCTCCGGCAGCGCTCGGACACCGCGCTCGCCGCACTGCTGCGCGCCCGTCCTGATCTCGCCGCTCCCTCTCCCTCGACGCTCCGCTCGCTGGCGGCCCGCGCCTCCAGCCGCACCTCCCTCGAGCGCGCCCTCGCGCGCGCGGACGCCCTGACCCTGCAGGTCCTGGAGGCGGTGCTCGCCCTCGAGCCGGTCTTCCGCCCGCTGCCCGACGCCGGTAGCTCGCCCCTGCCCGGCCCGCTCAGCACCGAGGTGATCACCTGGGCGCTGGGCGGGTCCGCGGCGGACCGGCCCCGCGTCGAGGCGGCGATCGACCGGGCCGTCGAACAGGCGCTGCTCTGGGACGCCGGCGCGGAAACCAGCCCCGACACCGCACCGGACGCGCCCCTCGACCTGCGCACGGTACCCGGGCTCGACGAGCTGCTCGGCCCGAACCCCGCGGGCCTGGGCCCGCATCTCGACCCCGTCCCGGACGGGCTGCCCGAGGCGGTCGGGCATGCGCTCGGCCCCGGGCCCGGCCGGGCCGAGACCGCCGCGGCGCTCGACAAGCTCCTCGCCGGGTCGCCTCCGGGTACCCGCGCGATCCTGGACGCGCTCGCCTGGGGTCCGCCGGTCGGCGTCGTGCCTGCTGCGGGCACCCGGCCGCGCGACGCGGTGAACTGGCTGGTCACCGAGCACCTGCTGGTCCGGTCGGACGCCCGGCACGTGGTGCTGCCGCGCATGGTCGGGCTGGCCCTCCGCGACGGGCACACCCACCGCGAGCCGCGCACCCGGCCGCCGGAACCGCAGGGCCGCAGCGTGCACACCGCCACGGCCGACGCCGAGGCCGCGAGCGCGGCGCTCGAGCTGGTCCGGCGGGTGCGGCTCCTGCGGCAGTCCTGGGACGAGAACCCGCCGTCGGTGCTGCGGTCGGGCGGCCTGGGCGTGCGCGACCTGCGCCGGGTGGCCACCCAGCTGGAGGCGGACGAGCGCGCGACGGCGTTCGTCGTCGAGATGGCCGCCCTGGCCGGCCTCGTGCGGGACGACGGCGACGCGCCGCCGTCGTACGTGCCGACCGTGACCGACTGGGACGACCTGGACGACGCCGCCCGCTGGGCGCGGCTCGTCGAGGCCTGGCTGGTCTCCCGCCGCGCGCCGTGGCTGGTGGGCTCCCGGGACGACAAGGGGGCGCTCCGCGCGCCGCTGTCGCCGGACCTGCAGCGGCCGTGGGTGCCGCGCCTGCGCAACGGGGTGCTCGGTGTGCTGGCGGCCGAACCGGCCGGTGAAACGGTCCTCGCCCCGACGCCCGACGCGGTCGTCGAGGTGCTGACCTGGCACACGCCCCGTTCCGTGCCGCCCGCGAGCGCGGTCGAGGGCCTGCTGGCAGAGGCCGAGTGGCTGGGCGTGACGGGCGCGGGCGCGCTGTCCACGCCGGGCCGCGCCCTCCTGGCCGCCCCACCCGACGTGTCAGACGTACGGGTCACCCGGGTGACCCGTACGTCTGACGGGTCGCCGGGCGATCCGGCCGCGGCGCTGCGGGCGGTGCTGCCGCACGAGGTGGACGAGATCCTGCTCCAGGGCGATCTCACGGGCATCGTCCCGGGCCGCCCGTCGCGCGAGCTCGCGCGGCTGCTGGAGCGGTCGACGGACGTCGAGTCGCGGGGCGCCGCGACGACCGTGCGGTTCAGCCCGGCGTCCGTCACCCGGGCGCTCGACCAGGGCGAGACCGCTGACGGCATGCTCGAGGAGCTGGCTCGCCGCTCCCCCGTGCCGGTGCCGCAGCCCCTGGAGTACCTGGTCCGCGACACCGCCCGGCGGCACGGCGCGGTGCGGGTGGGTTCGGCGTCGGCGTACCTGCGGGCTGCCGACGCGACGGTGCTGGCCGGCCTGGAGCACGACCCGTCGCTGGCCGGGCTGGGCCTGGTACGGCTCGCGCCCACCGTGCTCGCGGCGTCCGTCCCCCCGGCCGCCCTGCACGAAGCGCTGCGCAACCGCGGCCTGGTCTCGGCCCTCGAGGGCCCGGACGGGCGCGTGCTCGTCGCCCGCCGGGGCGTGACGGGCCGCGCCGTTCCCGCGCCCCGGTCCGCGGCGGCCATCCGGATGGGTTCGGCGTCCGACGTCGCCAGCCGGACCCCCGATCCCGAGACGCTGGTCGCCGAGCTGCGCGCCGTCGAGGCGGCGGCGCGCGCCGGTGCCCGCGCGCGGGCCGACGCCGCGGAGGTGGCGCGGTCGGTGTCGACGTCCGGCGGCGGCATCCCGCTGCGCGGCTACCGGGTGGTGGGCAGCGTGCCCCGCGCCGGGATCACGGCGGTCGAGCAGCTGCCTGGCACTCCGGCCGTCACCTCGGGACCGCCGACGCCGGAGCGCGCACCCGCCCGCACCGCGGCGTCCGCGGACGACACCACCGACGCCGCCGACGCTGCCGACACCGGCTCCGGTTCCGGCGCGGAGGCCCTCGACGAGGACGCGGGAACACAGCACCCCGCCGATGGGTTGGCACTGCTGCGCGACGCGCTCCGCGACGGCTCCACGGTGATCGTCGAGGTGGCCGGGCACACCGGCCGCCTGGAGCGCCGCGAGCTCAAACCCCTGAACCTCGACGGTGGACGCCTTCGCGCACTCGACCCCAACCGGGAGGCCGAGCTGACGATCGCCGTCCACCGCATCGCGTCGGTCCTGCCGACGTCAGCCACGCCGTGAGCCCCACGCCGTGAACCGCTGTAGAGCAAGACTGAGGGAGACTCCATGCCCGACGGCCCGTTGATCGTGCAGAGCGACAAGACGCTGCTGCTGGAGGTCGACCACCCGAGCGCCGAGAAGGCGCGCCGCTCCATCGCGCCCTTCGCCGAGCTGGAGCGCGCGCCCGAGCACGTGCACACCTACCGCCTGACGGCGCTGGGCCTGTGGAACGCGCGCGCGGCCGGCCACGACGCGGAGCAGGTCGTGAACACGCTCATCGAGTTCAGCCGCTACCCGGTGCCGCACGCGCTGCTGGTCGACGTCGCCGAGACGATGGCCCGCTACGGGCGCCTGCAGCTCGTGCAGGACCCGGCCCACGGCCTCGTGCTGCGCACCACCGACCGGGCAGTCCTCGCGGAGGTGCTCAAGTCGCGGCGCACCGCGGGCCTGGTCGGCGAGCGCCTCGACGAGTCCACGGTGGCGGTGCACCCCTCCGAGCGCGGTCACCTCAAGCAGGTCCTGGTCAAGCTCGGCTGGCCGGCCGAGGACCTCGCGGGCTACGTCGACGGCGAGAAGCACCCGATCGAGCTGAACCACACCACCGAGCCGCGCACGCCCCACGAGAAGGCGTCGACCTGGGAGATGCGGCCCTACCAGGCGCAGGCCGTGGACGGGTTCTGGCACGGCGGGTCGGGCGTCGTGGTGCTGCCCTGCGGCGCGGGCAAGACGATCGTGGGCGCGGGCGCGATGGCGAAGTCGGGCACGACGACGCTGATCCTGGTCACCAACACCGTGAGCGCGCGCCAGTGGCGCGACGAGCTGGTGCGGCGCACGAGCCTCACCGAGGACGAGATCGGCGAGTACTCCGGCGCCCGCAAGGAGATCAAGCCGGTCACCATCGCCACCTACCAGGTGCTGACCACCAAGCGGAAGGGCGTCTACACGCACCTCGAGCTGCTCGACGCCCGCGACTGGGGCCTCGTCCTGTACGACGAGGTGCACCTGCTGCCGGCCCCGGTCTTCCGCATGACGGCGGACCTGCAGGCGCGCCGCCGCCTCGGCCTGACCGCCACGCTGGTGCGCGAGGACGGCCGCGAGGACGAGGTGTTCAGCCTGATCGGGCCCAAGCGGTTCGACGCGCCGTGGAAGGACATCGAGGCGCAGGGCTACATCGCGCCCGCCGACTGCGTGGAGGTGCGGCTCACGCTCCCGGAGAGCGAGCGCATGACGTACGCGACGGCCGAGCTGGAGGACAAGTACCGGCTCGCCGCGTCGGCGTCGGGCAAGAAGAAGGTGGTGGAGCAGATCGTGGCGCGCCACCCGGACGACCAGGTGCTCGTCATCGGGCAGTACCTCGACCAGCTCGAGGAGCTGGCCGAGCACCTCGGCGCGCCGATCATCACCGGGGCGACCACCAACAAGGAGCGGCAGCGGCTGTTCGGCGCGTTCCGCGAGGGCGAGATCTCCCGGCTCGTGGTGAGCAAGGTCGCCAACTACTCGGTGGACCTGCCGGAGGCATCGGTGGCGATCCAGGTGTCGGGGTCCTTCGGGTCACGGCAGGAGGAGGCGCAGCGCCTCGGGCGCATCATGCGGCCCAAGGCCGACGGGCGCACCGCGCACTTCTACGCGGTGGTCGCGCGGGACACCGTGGACCAGGACTTCGCCGCCCACCGGCAGCGGTTCCTGGCCGAGCAGGGGTACGCGTACCGCATCGTGGATGCCGAGGACCTGGACGAGTCCCCGGCCGGCTCCCCGACGCCGTGAAAATGCCCTTCACGCTGGGCGTTCACCTGAGGATTCGTTGCATATCCGCAACGCCGCGCTCTCCGATTGCGGTGTGCTGAACCCGGGGTGACGATCAGGGACGTGATCGAGTCCCCAGCAAGAGACGAGCATCATCACGATCCCTGCTCCTCCGCGTCCGGGGGATGGGCCGTCGCAGCATTCGCGGGCCTCGTCGGCGTGGTCCTGGCGGCCACCTCCCAGGCCGCGAGCGCCACCGTCGGCGCGCCGTCCGAGCCGATGCCGTCCGTGTCGCCGCGCCTGACGGCGGCCATGCAGGCGGAGCTCATGTCGGACGTGCTCCCCGCTTCGCCGCCGATCACGCTCACCGACCCCGTGACGGACGGCGCGGGCGTGCTCAGCGATGCCGAGCGCCAGGAGGTCCGGGACGCCGTCGACCGGCTCGGCGACGACTCCGACCTGCGCATGTTCGTCGTGTACATCGAGAGCTTCGACGGCACCGAGCCCGTGGACTGGGCCAACGCGAGCGCCAACCAGTCCGGGCTCGGCGCGGACGACCTGCTGCTGGCCATCGCCACGGCCGACCACGAGTTCGGCCTGTCCGCCGACAGCAACGTCGCCCTCACCGACGCGCAGCTCGGCCGGATCGACGACGCCGTCGCCGCCGCGGTCGAGGAGGAGCGGTGGGTCCCAGCCGCGACCGACGCCGCCGACGCCGTCCACGAATCGGCCCCCAGCGGGCCCAGCCCGCTCCTGGTGGCCGGCGTGGTCGCGGTCGGCGTCCTGGTTCTCGCCGCCCTCGGCTTCGTCCTGTGGCGCCTCGCCGCGCCGCGGCTCCGGCCGCGCCTCGTCCGGTTCGCGCACCGCGCCCCGGCATCCGGCGGCCCGACGGCGGACGAGCTCGCCCACCTCTCCCTCACCGAGCTCGACGAGCGCGCCGCCGCGGCGCTGGTCGGCATCGACGACGCGCTCAAGACCTGCGACCAGGAGCTCGGCTTCGCCCGCGCGGAGCTCGGCGCCGACGCGACGCGGGATTTCGAGCTGATCCTGGCGCGCGCCGCGGGCGACGTCCGGCGGGCGTTCGCGATCCGGCAGGCGCTGGACGCCGCCGCGCAGGCGAACGGGGCGCAGGCGGACAAGGCTCGGGCCGACGGCGCTCGGGCCGACGAAGCCGGCGCTGACGAAGCCGGCGCTGCCGAGGCGCGACCCGCCGCCGTCGAGCCGGAGGACATCGAACGCCGTACGCGCCTGACCCGCGTCGTCGAGCTGTGCGAGAGCGCTGCCGACACGCTCGACGCGCGCACCCGCGCGTTCGACGACCTGCGCCGCCTGCAGCAGCGCGCGCCCGAGGTGCTGGCCGACGTCGTCGCCCGCGAACCGGAGGTCGCCGGCCGGGTGACCACGGCGCGCGCCACGCTGGAGCGGCTCGGCGAGACGTACCCGGCGGACACGCTCGCGATGGTGTCGGGCAACCCGGAGCAGGCCGAGCTGCTGCTCGACAACGCCAAGCAGACGGTGGCCGCCGGGCGGTCGGCCCTGGAGGCGGGCCAGAAGGCCGTCGCCGTCGCGCACGCCCGGGGCGCGCAGAACGCGCTCGGCCAAGCGGTCATGCTGCTCGACGCCGTGGACGCCACCGCCGCCCACCTCGAGGAGGCCGCCGGCCGGCTCGACAAGGCGATAGCGTCGCTCACCCAGGACGTGGCTTCGGCCAGGTCGGTCGAGGGCGACTTCCGCGTCACGCTCGCGCGGACCGCGGCCCAGGCCTCGCTCAAGCACGTCGAGATGACGCGCGACGGCGGCAGCCCGCTCGCCGGTCTGCAGCGCATCGCGGCGGCCGAGGCCTCGCTCGACGTCGCCCTGGCGTCCACCCGCGACACCACCGAGGTGAAGGCCCGGGCCTCCGCGCTGCTGCGCGACACCCTCGGCCGCGTCGACCAGCAGCTCCGCCAGACCGCCGACTTCGTCGCCACGCGGCGCGGGGCCATCGGCGCGACGGCGCGCACGCGGCTCGCCGAGGCGGTCCGCCTGGCCGACGCCGCCCGGTCCCTCCAGCCGACCGATCCCGCGGCGGCGGTCGGCGAGGCCCAGCGCGCGAGCGCGCTCGTGCAGGAGGCCGCCCGGCTCGCCCGCGCCGACGCGGACGTCGTCGTGATGGCCGCCGCGGCGTCCGACGACGTCGAGCCCGACGCGACCGCCGGGACTCCCGGGACCGATGCGAACGGGCCGATCACCGGCGGCATGATGCTCGGCGGCATCCTGCTCGACCCGAGCCTCGTGCGCTCTCGCAGCAGGCGCGCCACCGCGGCGCGCATCGGCGGCGGGTTCGGCGGGGGCGGGTTCGGCGGCGGGCGCCCCGGCGCGATCCGGAAGCTGGGCACGATCCGCACCTGGTGGCCGACGCCGGCCCGGTAGCGCGTCTCACGCGGACGCTCGTGTGGTCACGAAGGGGCCGGGAGATCGGTAGTTTGACCCGCCGGTCTTTTCACCCACGGGGAGCCGGATGCTCCCCACGAGAGGTAGCCACACATGAAGAAGCTCGCTCTGCCCGTCGTCCTGCTCCTCGCCCCGCTGCTCGCGTCCTGCGCGCCGGGCTCCGCCGCCGACGGCGCGGCGTCCGAGGCCCCGCCGCCTCCCGCCGCGGGCGAGGTGCACTGGTCGTACGAGGGTGAGGAGGGCCCGGACGAGTGGGGTGAGCTCGCCGCCGACTTCGCCGCGTGCGAGGACGGCGACGCGCAGTCGCCCATCGACCTGCCCGACCACGCCGGCCAGAAGGTGACGGGGCACCCGAGGATCACGTCGTCGCGCACCGTCGGCGAGTCGGTCGACACCGGCCACACCATCCAGCTCGTACCCGACGGCGACGCGTCCGAGATCGAGTGGAAGGGCAACGAGTTCGGCCTCGACCAGGTGCACTTCCACATGCCGTCGGAGCACACCGTCGAGGGCAAGGCGCTGGATGCCGAGTTCCACTTCGTCCACACGACCGAGAGTGGGAAGGTGCTCGTCCTGGGCGTGCTCGCTCAGGGGGGCGGCGTCGACAACAAGGCCTGGCAGCCGTTCGTCGACGGCGCGGCCGAGCCGGGCTCGGACGAGCTGCCGATCGACGTCGCCGCGATGCTGCCGGCGGACCCGACGTTCGAGGAGTACGCGGGCAGCCTCACGACGCCGCCGTGCACCGAGGGCGTTGACTGGGTCATCTACCACGAGCCCATAGAGCTGTCGGCGGAGCAGATCGCGGTCCTGAAGGGGGCCTACGAGGGCAACGCCCGCCCGACCCAGCCCCAAGGCACCCGCGAGGCCTACGAGGGCACGATCACGCTGAACCAGGACTGACGGGCCGCGTGCTGGTGATGCCGAAGTAGAGCGCCTGTCCGAATCTCCCTCGTGTCACCGAGGGAGATTCGGACAGGCGCTCTACTTCGGCATCACCAGCACCCGTCTGGCTACAGGTAGCGCAGCGGGTCGAACTCCTCGATCGGGATGATCCGGACGCGCGGCAGCATGGTCGTGAAGGCGTCGGCGTCGGCCTCCAGGTCGTACATGACCAGGCCGCGCTGCTCCAGCTCCGTGAACCGGGCGTTGACGAACTCCCGGAAGCCCAGCAGGCCGACGCGGCGGTCGTCGTCGTCGAGCAGCGCCTCGATCTGCGGCAGGAAGTCGCCGTCGTGGCTCGCGAGCAGCACGTCGCCGGGGCGGTCCATCAGCGCGTCGAGGGTGCGCTGGATACCGACGTCGACGACCTTCTCCGAGCCCTGCGCGGCCAGCGGGATGGGCTTGTAGCCCATGGCGAGCAGCGCCTGCACGAACGGCATGGGCATCTGGCCGGACGTCGCGTTCAGGAAGAACAGCGGCACGACGCTCTGCGACCACACCTTCTCCGCGAACGCGGAGATGCGGTCCCAGCGGGGACGCTCCTCGGGTGCGGGACGGCGGTTCAGCACGTTCATGCCGAGCGTGGCGTCGATGTTCTCACCGTCGACGATGAGATACGTGCGCCGGGGCGTCTGCCCAGGCTCCTGCGGGAACGGTGCTGACATGCAGGACAGCCTAGCGGCGTGCCAGGTGGCAGGCCGGGTGATGCTCTACGGGGGCCCTGGCAATTTCCCGGGCGAAACTCAGGCAGCGTTCAGGAAGCGGTCGCACACTTGAAGCATGGCTACTCCTGAGGCGCGTCTCGTCGTCGTCGACGACGAACCGAACATCCGTGAGCTCCTGTCCACCTCCCTGCGCTTCGCGGGTTTCGAGGTACATGCGGCCGCGGACGGCAACGGCGCCCTCCAGCTCGTCCGGGACGTCGAGCCCGACCTCGTGGTGCTCGACGTCATGCTCCCCGACATGGACGGCTTCACCGTGACACGCCGCATGCGCGCGACCGGCCGGCACACCCCCGTCGTCTTCCTCACCGCGAAGGACGACACGCAGGACAAGGTGCAGGGCCTCACCGTGGGCGGCGACGACTACGTGACCAAGCCCTTCAGCCTCGAGGAGGTCGTGGCGCGGATCCGCGCGGTGCTGCGCCGCACGGGCGTGCCAGCCCCGGAGGAGGAGGCGGTGCTGCACGTGGGCGACCTGGAGATGGACGAGGACTCGCACGAGGTGCGCCGCGCCGGCGTCGAGGTGGACCTGTCCCCCACCGAGTTCAAGCTGCTGCGCTACCTCATGCTCAACTCGGGCCGCGTCCTGTCCAAGGCGCAGATCCTGGACCACGTCTGGCAGTACGACTGGGGCGGCGACGCGAACATCGTCGAGTCCTACATCTCCTACCTCCGGCGCAAGATCGACACGCTGGAGATCGATGGCGAGACCCTGCCGCCCCTGATCCACACGAAGCGCGGCGTGGGGTACCTGCTGCGCGCCCCGCAGCCCGCCCGTGCTTGAACGGACCAAGGAGCGCCTGTCCGGCATCCCGCTGCGCGCCCGGCTCGTCGCGATCATCTCGCTGCTGCTCGCGGCGGGGCTGGGGATCGCGGCAGTCGCGACGACCACGGTCGTGTCGAACTTCCTCGTCGGGCAGGTGGACGACGAGCTGCACAGCACCGCCCTGAACCCCAGTGAGGTGCTGCAGGCATCCCAGCAGGGGCTGCCCAGCAACTACTACGTCGAGGCAGTTGGCGAGGAGGGCACGGTCAGGACTCTCGGCAACTGGGCGGTAGCGCGCTTCGGCAAGCCCGACCTGCCGACGGTCACGTACGAAGAAGCCGCGAAGGGCGGCAATCCGTTCACAGCACCCGCGGCGACCGATGCTGCGGGCAACGAGAGCTGGCGGGTCATCACCCTGGTCGGGACGCTCCAGCCGTCGGGCGAGCGCGCGGTCGTCTACGTCGCGCTGCCTCTGGTCGGCATGGACCGGACGGTCTCCATCCTGACCCGCACCCTGATCATGTCGGGCCTCGGCATCGTGCTGCTGGGCGGGCTCACGGCATGGGTCCTGGTCGAGCGGTCGCTGCGGTCGCTGCGGTCCGTGGAGCACACGGCCGCGCAGATCGCGGCTGGCGACCTCACGCTGCGCGTCCCCGAGGCCCCGCCGGGCACGGAGATGGGCTCGCTCGCGCTGTCGCTCAACGCGATGCTGACGCAGATCGAGCAGGCCTTCGCCGCGCAGGAGGCGTCGGAGGTGCGGATGCGGCAGTTCGTCTCGGACGCCTCGCACGAGCTGCGCACGCCGGTCGCGACCATCCGCGGCTACGGCGAGCTGTACCGGATGGGCGCCCTGGACACCGCGGACAAGGTCGACGACACGATGGTCCGCATCGAGGACGCCGCACGCCGCATGGGCGCGCTCGTCAACGACCTGCTGGTGCTCGCCCGGCTCGACGAGGGCCGGCCCGTCGCCCAGGAGGACGTCGACCTCGTCGCCCTTGCGCGCGACTCCGTCCAGGACCTGCACGCGCTGGACCCGACGCGCGAGGTGTCGGTGGTGCCGCTCGACGCCGACTCCGACGGCCCCGACGGGCAGGTACCCGACACGCTGGTCGTGGAGGGCGACGGCGACCGCCTGCGGCAGGTCGTCACCAACCTCATCGGCAACGTCGCGCGGCACACGCCCGCCAGCACGCCCGCCGAGATCGCGCTCGGCGTCCGGAAGGACGACGGCGTCGCCGTGCTGGAGGTGCGCGACCACGGCCCGGGCCTCACCGAGGAGCAGGGCCGGCGGATCTTCGAGCGGTTCTACCGCGCGGACTCGTCGCGGACGCGCGAGTCCGGTGGCTCGGGGCTCGGGATGGCGATCGTCGCGGCGATCGTCGGCACGCACGGCGGGCACGTCGAGGTCGCGGCCACTCAGAGCGGCGGCCTCACGGTCAGGGTCACCCTCCCCCTCTGACACGGGTGACCAGCATCCAAGATGGTGGTAGCGGCCACTGACGCATTCGGTAATAGGCTGGCAGTGCAGTGACCGACCTCAACCGTTAGGCAGAATTCACATGGGCGTGCTGACGTCTGACGCGCCGCAGTGGTTCCTGAAATCTTTCGTCCGCAGTGCGGTGGGCGCGGGAGCCACGGCGGACACCGGGGTAATCGAGCAGGTCGGTCAGGCTCTCCTCGACCGCTGGGCCGACGAGCACCGGCACTTCCACAACGTGCGCCACCTGGCCGCCGTCCTGCACCGCGTGGACCAGCTCGCTGAGGAGACGCACGAGCCCGACGTGGTGCGCCTCGCGGCCTGGTACCACGGGGCGGTGTTCAACGCGGAGCGCAAGCTGGCGGACGCCTCGGAGGGCGGCGAGCAGTCCACGGCCTCCGCGGACCTGGCCCGCGAGGAGCTGACCGGCCTGGGCGTGCCTCCGCGCGCGGCGGCCCGGGTCGCCGACCTGGTCAACGCCATAGTGCGGCACGCGCCGGACCCGACGGACTTCGACGCGGCGGTGCTGAACGACGCCGACCTCGCGATGCTCGCCGCCGAGCCCCAGCGCTACAAGGAGTACAAGTCGGCGATCCGCGCCGAGTACGCGCACATCCCGACGGACGTGTACCTCAAGGCCCGGATCCGGGTCCTCGAGCGCCTGCTCGCCCGCAAGTCGTTGTTCCTCAGCCCGATGGGCGCCGCGTGGGAGGAGCCCGCGCGGCAGAACCTCGACATGGAGCTGCACCGGCTGCGCAAGGAGCAGGCGAAGCTCGGCTCCGTCTGAACCAGCCCCTCCGCACGGCCCCGCACCGGTTCGAGCACGACCACACCCCCGGCTTTCGCGCGCCTGTGCACAGAGAGCCCCGGGCACGCCCCGCCGTCGGGCCGCGCCTCCCTACGGTCGGGTGGACGACGCCGGACGGGCCGGCGCGCGGGAGGTGATGACCCATGCGGTTCGAGGTCGACAGCGACCAGGTGGAGCAGGCGAGCGCGGCAGTGGCGGGCTCGGTGGCGACGGTACGCACGGAGGTGGGGGCGCTCATGCGCAACCTCGACGCGCTGCAGGCGACATGGCAGGGGCCGGCCGCCGCGGCGTTCGGCGGCACGGTCGCGCAGTGGCGCGGCGCACAGGCGCAGGTGGAGGGCGCCCTGGACACCATCCAGGCCGCCCTGGCGGCCGCGGCCCGCACCTACGCGGAAGCGGAGGCGGCAACCGCCCGCATGTTCGCCTGAGCGTTGTGGGCGTGATCGTTGCGCCCATAACGGACGGGAAGTCGCAACGATCACGCCCACAACCAAAATGGCCGACGCCGGCCGGTCGCCCTCCGTACGGAAGGTGACCGACCGGCGTCGGACAGGTGCCTGGGGCCGAAGCCCTGGGCGGGTCAGGCCGGACTCAGAAGTCCATGCCGCCCATGCCACCGGACGGGTCGCCGGCCGGGGCGCCAACGGGCTCCGGCTTGTCGGCGACGACGGCCTCGGTGGTGAGGAACAGCGCCGCGATCGAGGCTGCGTTCTGCAGGGCAGAACGGGTCACCTTGACCGGGTCGTTCACGCCCGCGGCGAGCAGGTCCTCGTACACACCGGTCGCGGCGTTCAGGCCGTGACCGGAGGGGAGGTTGCGCACCTTCTCCGCCACGACGCCGCCCTCGAGGCCGGCGTTGATGGCGATCTGCTTGAGCGGGGCGTCGATCGCGGCACGCACGATCTGGGCACCGATCGCCTCGTCACCATCGAGCTCGAGCTTGGCGAACGCGACGGCACCGGCCTGGATGAGGGCGACGCCACCACCGGCGACGATGCCCTCCTCGACGGCAGCCTTCGCGTTGCGAACGGCGTCCTCGATGCGGTGCTTGCGCTCCTTGAGCTCCACCTCGGTGGCCGCGCCGGCCTTGATGACGGCCACGCCGCCGGCCAGCTTGGCGAGGCGCTCCTGGAGCTTCTCGCGGTCGTAGTCGGAGTCCGACTTCTCGATCTCGCTGCGGATCTGGTTCACGCGACCGGCGATGAGGTCGGCGTCGCCGGCACCCTCGACGATCGTGGTCTCGTCCTTGGTGACGACGACCTTGCGCGCCTGGCCGAGCTCCTCGAGCGTCGCGTTCTCCAGCTTGAGGCCCACCGTCTCGGTGATGACCTGGCCGCCGGTGAGGATCGCGATGTCCTGCAGCATCGCCTTGCGGCGGTCGCCGAAGCCCGGAGCCTTGACGGCGACGGACTTGAAGGTGCCACGGATCTTGTTCAGCACCAGGGTCGCCAGGGCCTCGCCCTCGACGTCCTCGGCGATGATCAGGAGCGACTTGCCCGACTTCATGACCTGGTCGAGCAGCGGCAGCATGTCCTTGACGCTCGAGATCTTCGACTCGACGATCAGGACGTACGGGTCCTCGAGCACGGCCTCCTGGCGCTCGGGGTCCGTCTCGAAGTAGCGGGCGAGGAAGCCCTTGTCGAAGCGCATACCCTCGGTGAGCTCGAGCTCGAGGCCGAAGGTGTTCGACTCCTCGACGGTGATGACACCTTCCTTGCCCACCTTGTCAAGGGCCTCGGCGATGAGCTCGCCGATCGCCGGGTCACCGGCCGAGATGGCGGCCGTGGCAGCGATCTCTTCCTTGGTCTCGATCTCCTTGGCAGCGTTCAGCAGCTGCTCGGTGACCGCCTCGACGGCCTTCTCGATGCCGCGCTTGATGGCAATCGGGTTGGCGCCGGCGGCAACGACACGCAGGCCCTCCTTCACGAGCGCCTGGGCGAGCACGGTGGCGGTGGTGGTGCCGTCACCCGCGACGTCGTCAGTCTTCTTGGCGACCTCCTTGACGAGCTCCGCACCGATCTTCTCGAACGGCTCGTCGAGCTCGATCTCCTTGGCGATGGAGACGCCGTCGTTCGTGATCGTGGGGGCGCCCCACTTCTTGTCCAGAACGACGTTGCGGCCCTTCGGGCCGAGCGTGACCTTCACCGTGTCAGCGAGCTGGTTGAGCCCGCGCTCCATGCTTCGACGAGCTTCCTCGTCGAAAGCGATGATCTTGGCCATGGGGATGAATCCTCCGCTGGTGGCTTGTCCAGGCCGGCCGGTGCCCGCGACGGACGGCCTCCGCCTCGGCGATCATGTCTCGCCGCGACAGGAGGCCTCACCATTCGACCCTGCTGTCACTCTCGAACGGAGAGTGCTAAGACATTATTGGCACTCGGACCTTGAGAGTGCAAGGCGCGTACACCGCGGGCGAAACGCGACGCGGGCCTACCCCGGCGCCAGACCGGGCGTGTGCCGCACGTCGAACTCCCGCAGCAGCGCCCGGCGGGCGGCGTGCCAGCCGCCCATGCCGTGCACGCCCGGACCGGGCGGGGTCGACGCCGAGCAGAGGTACACACCCTCGGCGACCTGGTACGGGTCCGGCGCGAGCGTGGGGCGCGCGAGCATCTGCCACATGGTGGCCGCGCCCGCCGAGATGTCGCCCCCGGGATAGTTCTCGTTGTGCCGCTCCATCTGCGCCGCGGGGATGCACCGCGAGCCGACGACGACGTCGCGGAAGCCGGGCGCGAACCGTTCGATCTGCCGGGTGACCGCCCCGGTGACGTCCTCCGTCGAGCCGGCCGGGACGTGTGCGTAAGCCCACAGCGGCCGGTTCCGCCCGCGCATCCGGCTCGGGTCCGCGACGCTCGGGTCGCTGACCAGGACGACCGGGCGCTCGGCGTGCAGCCCGTGCGCGACGGTGTCCTCGGCGATCACCATCTCGGCGCGCGTCCCGCCGACGTGCACGGTCGAGGCGCGCCCGACGTCGGGCACCCCCCACGGCACCGGACCCGACAGCACGAAGTCGACCTTGGCCGCCGCGTTCCCGTGCCGGAACCGGCGCAGGGCCGCGCGGCGGACCGGACCGACCCGGTCCCCCGCGATCCGGAGCAGGGTGGCGGGCGTGGTGTCGAAGAGGACCGCGCGGGCGGGCGGAAGGTCCGACCAGCTCCTGACCCTGCGGCCGGCCTCGACGGTGCCCCCGTGCGCCTCCAGGTCGCGGACCAGGGCGCCGATGATGGCCTGGGAGCCGCCGACGGGGATCGCCCAGCCGCCGTCGGCGTGCGCGAGCGCCGCGAGGAGCAGCGCGGTACCCGCGCCCGCGAGCGACGGGAGCGGCGTGATGTTGTGTGCCGCAACCCCGGTGAGCAGCGCCTTTGCCTCAGCGGTGAGGAACCGCCGGTCCCAGCGCACGCCGCCCTGCTCCAGGAGGGCACTGCCGAACCGCAGCCCGGGCCGGATCATCGAGAGCATGCTCGACGCCGTCCCCGCGTGCTCGCCGGGCCTCCCCGCGCCTTCCACCATGCCGCGCGGGGTCCGCTTGTCCCCCATGGCGAGTGCCGTGACCTGCCGCCAGTCGGCCGCGAGAGGGCCGAGCAGGTCGCGCCACGCGGCGCCGTCGGGCCCAAGCCGGTCGGCGGTCCGGGCCAGGTCGCGGAAGGCGAGGCCCGCGCGGTCGCCGTCGAGCGGCTGGGCGTAGGCGATGTCCGGAGCGACCAGCTCGACGCCGTGCGCGGGGAGGTCGAAGGCCCGGAAGAACGGCGACGCCCAGGCCATCGGGTGCACGGCGGAGCAGAGGTCGAAGAGCATGTCGCCGGCGAGCTCGGGGATCGCGACTGTGCGTGCGCCGCCGCCGATCGTCGGCTGGGCCTCGAGGACCCGGACGCCGAGCCCGGCGCGAGCGAGCGTCACCGCGGCCGCCAGGCCGTTCGGCCCGGAGCCCACCACCACCGCGTCGAGCAGGGTCATTCCCCCATCGAATCACGGTCTCGCGTCGCACGGTCCTGCGCCGCGCAGCCGACGGCGGGTCGTCCCGCCAGGAGACCCGCCCGAAGGGGAAACGGGCGGGTCAGAGATCAGAACGAGCAGCCGCGGTACGGGGCGGCTGCTCGTCAGCCTCGGGCGTCATCGTCCGACACGGTGCGACAGCGGTCGTCGTCGACCATCCAGATCGGACGCCGGGGTCTGGGTCCCGGCAGTCCTGGGGGGCGGCGGGCGACGGGCGGGCCCTTCCCGCCCGTCGTCCCATCGGATCAGAGTGGACGAACCTGCTCTGCCTGCGGACCCTTCTGTCCCTGCCCCACCTCGTATTCGACTTCCTGACCCTCATCGAGGGACCGGTAGCCATCGGACTGGATCGCACTGTAGTGAACAAAAAGGTCCTGGCCGCCGGCAGTCGGGGTAATAAAGCCATACCCCTTCTCGGCGTTGAACCACTTGACGGTGCCCTGGGCCATGCGTAGTTCTCCTTGTACCTCTGCACGGGACACTCGGTCGACCCGTGGTGGTTCGAGCCTAGTGGTCCGGCTCACACCAGGGAACCCTCTATGTCCGGTATGGGGCATTAAGCGGTCGGCGAACGCGCAGGTCAGAGGGCTGCGACGAGGCCCAAGCACACCTATATCAACCTAGTGGTACGGGTTGAGGCGGCTGCGCGGCTACTTGATCAGGACGATGACCGCGTATGCCGATGCCGTGACGTCCGCGGATTCGATGGCGTTGGTCGCGCCGATCGCCTGGGCGACAGCCGCGGCGGTGTCCGCCCGTTCCGCGCCGTACAGCACGGTGGTCTCGGTGTACCCCTCGCCCAGACCCGCGGTGTCGTCATCAGCAATCACCTTGGCCACGTCAAAGCCCGCTCCCACGATCGTCGCGGCCGCCGTCTTCGCCGCCCCGGTAGGCCCGCCCGAGTTCAGGACCTGGACCCCCGCGGTCAGGTCGGCCTTGGTCGGGTCCCCTGCCACCCCCGTCGGCGTCGACGAGGAGGTTGAGGTGGAGGGCGACGGGCTCGGGGATGCGCTGGGCGACGCGGGAGCCGACGCCGATGCGGACGGTGAACCGTTACCCGACGCCTCTGCCGGATCGTCACCCCCGGACAACAGCGTGATGCCGCCCCACGCCACAGCGGCGCACACGACGGCGACCAACAGGAACGGCCAGGCCGAGCTCCAACCGCTTCGCGGCGCACGGTGCACACCCACAGGTGCGCCCCCGGGGACAGCGACGTCGAACTCGTCGGGCGGGTAGGGGTAGCCACTCTTCGTCACGGCAGAGAGAGTAGCGGGTCGTTGTGACGGATCGGTGCCCGGTCAGTGGTTCTCATCCGCCAACCGGCGTGCGGAACGTCCTCGCTGGCGGGCCGATCGGACTCTGCGCAGGCGCGTGACCAGCATCGGGTCGTGCTCGAGGGCTGCCGGGGAGTCGATCAGCGAACTCAAAACCTGGTAATAACGCGTGGCCGTCAGATCGAACAGTTCCCGTGCTGCTTCCTCTTTGGCGCCCGCATACTTCCACCACCTGCGCTCGAACGCGAGAATCTCCCGGTCACGGTCGGAGAGCTTGCTCTCGGCCCCCGCGGCGACCGGGGTGTCGGCGCCCGAAACCAGCATCTCGCTCATCGGGTCACCGCGTGCCCGAAGCGCCTGCCTGCCATTCGGCCTTGCACTTTCACAATCCTTGCCCTTTCACAGTGTCAACACGTCGACCCGCCCCACGACGCCCGGAAACCCGCGGAACCGCCCTACGGAAGGCGCCAGTCGACCGGCTGCGCGCCCTGCTGCTCGAGCAGCGCGTTCGCCCGGGAGAACGGCCGCGAGCCGAAGAACCCGTTGCGCGCCGACAGCGGCGACGGGTGCGCGCTCTCGACGATCGGGACGTTGCCGAGCCACGGCTTCAGGTTGCGCGCCTTCGCGCCCCACAGGATCGCCACGAGCGGCCCGCCCCGCGCCACCAGCGCACGGATCGCCGCCTCGGTGACCTCTTCCCAGCCCTTGCCCGCGTGGGAGTCGGAGGAGCCGGGCCGGCAGGTGAGCGTCCTGTTCAGCAGCATGACCCCCTGGTCGGCCCAGGGGCGCAGGTCGCCGTTCGACGGGAGCGGGGCGCCGAGGTCGTCCTGCAGCTCCTGGTAGATGTTGGCCAGCGACCGCGGCACGGGGCGCACGTCCGGCTGGACGGAGAAAGACAGGCCCATGGCGTGGCCCGGCGTCGGATACGGGTCCTGGCCCACGATGAGCACCCGCACGTCCGCGAGCGGGCGCTTGAACGCCGCGAGCACGTTCTCGCCCGCGGGGACGTAGGTGCGCCCCTCGGCGACCTCCGTGCGCAGGAAGTCACCCATCGCATGGATGCGTGGCTCGATGTCGGCGAGCGCCTCTGCCCAGTCCGGTGCGATGACCTGCGACAACGGCGGAGGGCCGGACGCGGCGGCGGTGTCGACAGGGGGTGTCGGGTTCACTGTGGTCTCCACGTCCAGGAGGTTACCGGTAGCCACCGACACTGCCAGTTTGTGCTGCCCGTCACACCCCCGAACCGGCAGACTCCCCGGTACACGCGCGAGAATGAGCGCCGTGAGCGCCACGACATCCTCAGACCCGGAAGGCCACACCACCGACCTCCCGATGACCGTTCCCGTCCGCTGGGCGCGGTACATCGCCATGGGCGACTCCTTCTCGGAGGGCCTGTGGGACCCGTACCCCGACGCCCCGGACGTCCAGCGCGGCTGGGCCGACAATCTCGCGGCCGCGCTCTCGGCGCGCCGCATCGCGGCCGACGAGGCGCCGCTCGAGTACGCGAACCTCGCGATCCGCGGCCGCAAGCTGCGCCCGATCATCGAGGAGCAGCTGGACGTCACCGTCGGCGCCCAGCCGGACCTCGTCTCGCTGGTCGGGGGCGGGAACGACATCCTGCGCGCCTCGGCCGACATCGACGCGATCTCGGCCGCGCTGGAGGACGCAGTCGCCGCGCTCCGCGCCACCGGCGCCGACGTCCTGATGGGCACCGGCTTCAAGGCGGGCGCCGCCCTGAGCTGGACCAACGGCCGCGTGGGCATCTTCAACGCGAACGTCTGGTCCATCGCTCGCCGCCACGGCGCGCGCGTGCTGGACCTGTGGGGCATGCGGTCCCTGGCCGACCTGCGCCTCTGGTCCGACGACCGCATCCACCTCACCCCCGAGGGGCACCAGCGGGTGGCGAACGCCGCCCTGGTGGCCCTCGGTCTCGAGCCGGACGACGCCGCCTACGACACCCCGCTGGACGCCGCTCCGCCCGCCGCCTTCCGCGACGCCGCACGCGCCAACGCGGCCTGGATGCGGCAGCACGTGGGCCCGTGGGTCAAGCGCCGCCTGACGGGCACCTCCAGCGGCGACGGCCGCTCCGCGAAATGGCCGACGCCGCAGTCGTGGCCCCGCGTGTGACAACGAGCCCCGGGTCCACGTTCAGCCGATGAACTCGACGAGGTCGTCGCAGAAGTCCCGGCCGGTGGTCTGGAAGATCCCGGTGGTGCCGCCGAACTCGAAGCCGACCTCCTCGTCGTCCTCGTCCGTCGGGGTCCCCTTCGTGTCGATCACGACCGTGAACGTCAGACGCCCGGCGTCGAGGAACAGCTTCTTGCCGTCGGGGCCGTACCAGGTCGTTGCTTGCGTGGTCTGCGCCTCGATCGAGAGCAGGCCGCCGCCCAGGTCGGTGACGAGCGAGTCCTTGTCCTGACCGTGAGAGGTGAACGAGTAGGCCTGACCGGTGTCGAGGTTCGTGAACGAGCCCTCGCGGTTGAAGGTGCTCGCCCCGTAGAGCGGCGAGTCGCCGTGGCTGAGCAGGCGGAACGTCCCGGAGCCGTCATCTTCGACCCACACCGGGAAATCGACCTGCGGGCACCACTCCTCTTCCGGTGTGCTGAACCGCTCCTGCGCGAGGAACTCGTCGTGCTCGGTCCAGTGCTCCACGAACACCGCTGGTGCGGCGACCGCGGGCGCGGCAAGCAGCATTGCCGCCCCTGCTGCGGCCGCCGAGATCATCATTGATCGCTTCATGGGTCCCATCCCTTCGGGCTTGATCCGGCCGCACGCCGTTGCGCGGCCGTCTCTCCATGGTTGACTCTCTCGGCGCCCACGAGGCGCGGGTTCACCCGGGTGGGAAACCCCGCAGAGGGGCGAGATGTTCGCCGCCGACAGCCCGGAAACACGGCAGGCCAGCACCCGGACGGGGTGCTGGCCTGCGGTCACGCGTGGAGCCGCCTGTCGGGTTCGAACCGACGACCTTCCGCTTACCGAACGGACGTTGTCAGCGGGTAACCGCCGGGTCTCGATCCGGGAGTGCACGCCACTAGCGCTGCAGGGTCAGCACCCCCGGCCGATAGGGCAGCGTCCCGTACTCCCCGCCGTCGGTGTTGGGGTCGCGCCCTTGGTACAGGAACTGCAGGTTGCAGGGGTCGATGGTCTTGGTCTGGTCGGGGTTGGTGCGAACCAGATCGCCGTGGCTGATGTCCCTGGTCCAGGTCGCGCCGCTGTTGGCACTGCCGGCGAAGGGGTTGTTCACGGTGTCGGCCCCGGCCTGCGGCGTCCACGTGCCGCCGAGGCTGGTGGCCGTGAACGCGCGGAAGTAGCGACCGAACCCTGTGTAGTTCTGTGCCTCGACCATCATGAGGTACTGGTTCTGACCCTGGACCTTGTAGACCTCAACCGCCTCGAACAGGTTGAGCGGCGTGTCCCTCAGGATCTCCGTGTACGACGAACCGAAGCTGCTCGGGAAGTTCCCGATAGGCATGCTGGCCCGGTAGACACTGCCTTCGTCGTCTACGAAGAACATGTACATGTTCGTGTCGTCGCCGATGAGGGTCACGTCGAGGCCGCCTCGGGGTCGCCCGTCGTCCGTGGGGGGAAGGGTCGCGGTGGACAGCACCTGCTGCGCGGACCAGCCGTTGGGGTTGGTCGGGTCGCTCGAGGTGCGGTAGGAGAAGGTGCCCTGCCCGCCCCCGTTGTAGGCGAGCACCCAGATGTTCTTCGGGGCGAAGTAGAACAGCGTCGGCGCGATGCCATCGAAGGGAATCGTGTTCTGGGTGGCAGTGGCCATGTCGGACCAGTTCGTGAAGGGGCTGAAGGTCATCAGTCCCCAGTTGCCGTCGGGATAGGGCAACGCGCCGTGCGTCGTGGCATAGACGACGTGCTTGCCGTTGTAGACGACGTTGGTGAAGTCCTTGAGCGAGGCCCACCCCGCCTTCGGCTGCGCCAGCGGGGCGGTCGATGTCCAGCGGTACGTCGACGGAAGGGTGCACGCGCCGCTCCCGCCGTCGACGCGGACGAGCTGCCACTGCTGGTTGCTGCCGCCCCAGTCGCTGTACTGCACGACGCCTGCGCCGTCGTTGGTCGCCGCGTTCTGGACCTCGACCGCCTTGTTGCTGTTGCGGTTGATCAACCGGACGTAGCCGCCGTCGGAGTCGGCCAGCCGGAACTGCTGGTTGGCGCCGCCGGTGTCGGTCCACTGGTGGATGGCGGCACCGTCGACTGTCGACCAGTCGGACACGTCGATCAGCTTGCCCGAGTGCCGCGCCTTGATCTTGTAGTAGCCGCCGCCGGCGTCCACGAACTGGAACTGCTGGTTGTTGGCGTTGGTGCGGGTCCACTGGTGGATCAGGGCACCGTCGGCGGTGGACACGCCACTGACGTCCATGGCCTTGCCACTGTTGCGGTTCAGCAGCACGTACCAGGCCGTGGGGTCGACCGTGGCGGCCGCGGCCGTCTCGGTGACCGCGAAGAGGCCACCACCAGCCAGTAGTGCCGCCACGGTGGCGGCGACAAGCCGCTTCAACCAGCGAGGTCGCCGCTGCGGCGGCGCGATCGATTCAGAACGAGAAAGGGCAGACATGATCCTCCTTGACCAAGAGCCGAACGGTTCACCTGAGAGAGGGCGCTCCGCGACGCATGCCCGGGCGCATACGTGAGAAAAAGTGAGCGCTAACACCCCAAAAGGGGCGCAGCGCGCCTCATCCAAACTCCGACGAAGCACGCTGCCCGGTAAGCAAGGCATCATCGGCTAGCCCAGATTGTGAGCGCTAACACGCCGCTCCGTCAAGCACGGGCCAGCAGCGGGGTTTCCGTTCGGTCGGGACCATGTAACGGAAGCGGGAAGGCCCGGAATCCTTGGGATCCCGGGCCTCTGGAGCCGCCTGTCGGGTTCGAACCGACGACCTTCCGCTTACAAGGCGGGAGCTCTACCAGCTGAGCTAAGGCGGCTGGCGGGGAACAGCCTAACGGTTCCCGCCACCAGAATCCGAGTCGAATCGTACGAGCCGTCCCGCCACAGACGAGCGGGGCCCCGGGCCGTAGCCCGGGACCCCGCCGTCGACAACCTCAGGTACTACTTGGACGACTCGGGGGAGGGCTCCGCCGAGGGCGCCTTGCCGGTGATCGCCTGGGTCAGCGCGCCGGTGGCCTGCCAGCCGTCGAACCGCTCGCCGTCGATGAGGACGGTGGGAGTGCCGAACTGACCCGTCTGGGGGTTCGCGAGGTCGGGGTCCGAAGTAGCAACCTCGGTGGACGCCTCGACCCACTCGCCAAAGGTCGCGCGTGCGTCACCGTCGGTGATGCCCGCCGCGACGTCGGCCGGCACGCCGGCCTGCTCGGCGATCTGCGCGATCTGCTCGTCGGACAGGCCCGGCGTCTGCTCCTCCGGCTGGCTCGCGAACATCGCGTCGTGGAACGCGGAGAACTGCTTCGGCGCCTGGTCGGCGACCCAGGCGGCGGCCGACGCGGCACGCGTCGAGTACTCGGTGCCATCCGACATGCGGTCCAGGATCGAGATGGGGTGCACCACGAGCGTCACGTCGCCGGCCTCGCGCATCTCGGTGATGCTCGCGCCGTTGAGCTGTTCGAACTGGCCGCAGATCGGGCACATGAAGTCCACGTAGACGTCGAGCGTCTTCGCACCCTCGTTCTCGGTACCCGCGACGCCGTCGGCCCCCACGGGGATCCCGGTCTCCTCGACCACGCCGGCCGGGAAGTTGTCGACCTTCTCCATGGCCGTCTTCTGACCCTCCATGAAGATCATCACGACCGCCACGATCAGGATGATGACACCGAGCCCGAGCGCGCTCAGCACGATCAGACGGCTGCGCTTCTCACGGGCCTGCTGCTTCTTCTGGAGTGCAAGGGCCTCGGCACGGGCGGCGTCTCGACGCTGCGCCTTGGTCTGATTCGTCGACATCGGGGTCCTTCGAGATGCGGGCCAATGGGGCGAGGCGCCTCAGGCGCCCGGACCAGCCTACAAGCGGTCGCTGGGAGTCGGCTGAATGTTTCGGTACGTTCCGGACACCCAACCTTGAGGTCACCACACGATGTCGGGCCGGCTCCCCAGGGGCCACCACAGGATGTCCACCGTGCCGTCGAACAACGGCGCCGCGGCGACCACCGCGAGCGCCAACACGACCAGGACGATGAGGACCTTCGAGCCCCAGCCGGGCGCGATCCGGCGCAGCAGCGGCCCGGCGCCGACGCGCGTCCCGTACGACGCAGGCCCCCACCACGACACGATCACCGTGACGAGCATCGCCGCGGCCAGCACCATGCTGTCGACGATGGGCTGGTTCACGCCGCCCACCGACCGCGCCTCGATGGTCTCGACGGGGACGAGGATCACGTTGCCGGGGGCGAACACAGTCAGGCCGAGGAGCACCACGATCACACCCGCGCAGGCGCCGACGGCCGCGGCGGGCAGCACGCCGAACACCGCACGCACGAGGTGCCAGGGGGACATCACGGTCGCCACGAGCGCGTCGGCCCGGCCGGGCCCGCGCCGCGCGCGGCGGCTGCGGAACTCGTCGACGGCGATCCCCGCCAGGCGGGTCACGATCAACAGCACCACCAGCACGGCGACGGCGATCCCGGGCTGCGACGCGGCGAGCGCCACGAGCGCGAGCCCCGCCGCGAGGAACAGCCCCCGGTAGCCGGTGACGCGCGCGGGGTTGGCCCGCTCGGGCACGTAGGCAGGGTCGACCGACGGCGGAGCCGGGCGCGGCGCACCCGTCGCACGTCCGGTCACCGACCGCCCCTTGCCCTGTCCGACGGCGGGCGCGGCGGACGTCGCGGACGCAGCAGCCAGGTCGGTCACCCCACCGGCGGGATTCCTGCGCGCCGCGCCGGCGACCGCCGCGGCTCCCGCGGCCGCGCCGACGCCCAGTCCGCCGGCCGCCTCGGACACCGGCCGCCGGTGCGGCGCCCGGCCCTGCGGCATGACCCGGGTCGAGCCGAGATCGGCCGGCGTCTCGGCGGTCCGGGCGTCGTCGGGCGCGTCGGCCGCGGCGAGCACCGCCGTCGTCGAGCCGTCGTCGCCCGCCGCGTCGGCGACGAACGCCTCGGACTCGGCCTTGAGCGCGCGGGCCACCTCGGTCGGGCCCCAGCGTTCGGCGGGTACGGCCCGCAGCGCGGCGCCGAGCGCGCGCGTCGTCCGGCGCGGCAGCCCGTCGAGGTCCGCCTGGCCCTGCCGCGAGCGCCGCAGCACGAGCTCGGTGGGCCGGACGCCGAACGGCGCCCGGCCGGTGCCGGAGAACGCGAGCACGGCGGCCCAGGACCACCAGTCGGTGTCCGGGCCGGGCTCGGCGCCGTCGAGCAGCTCGGGCGCCAGATAGCCGGGGGTGCCCATGACGAACCCCGTCCGCGTGGCCCTGACGTCGCCTGGCCCCTGGGCGAGCCCGAAATCGATCAGGACCGGCCCGGTCCGCGCGATGAGCACGTTCGACGGGGTGAGGTCCCGGTGCACGACGCCGGTGCCATGCACGGCCTCCAGCGCGTCGGCGAGCTGGTCGGCGAGCTCGAAGAGGTCGCGGGGGTCGAGCGGTCCGCGCTCGTCGATCTCCTCCTCGAGCGTGGGGCCCTCGACGAGCTCGGTGACGATGAACGCCTCGGGCCCTTCGAGCTCGGCGTCGAGCACGCGGGCCACGGCGGGGTGGCGCAGGCCCTGCAGCGCCGCGGCCTCGCGGCGCAGCCGCTCGCGGGCGGCGGGGTCGTCGAGGTGGCGGTGCAGCACCTTCAGCGCGACGGCGTGCCCGCCGTCGTCCTCCGCGCGGTAGACGGCGCCCATGGCGCCGGACCCGATCGCGCGCACGACCGTGTACCCGCCGAGCTTCGAGCCAGCAGCGGGGCCACCGTTCGAGGGCGCGATCGAGGCCTCCACCTCCTTCATGAGGCACACGGTAGTCGTCGCGGACAGCCGACGCCCGCCAAGTCCGATGCCTCTGACCAGCGGCGAGACAAATGCCCACCCACGCAGCGGATGCGCTCGTTACTCTGAGCAGGTATAGGAACTCGGTACTCTTGACGCTGGACTGCGAGACTCTTCTACAACCAAGGAGCAGTACATTGCCGGGTAAAGACGGGTACGATCTGGTCGTCGTCGCGAACCGGCTACCGGTCGACTTCTCGGTCGGTCCCGAAGGCGACCTCACCTGGCAGAGGTCCCCCGGAGGCCTCGTCACGGCACTCGAACCGGTGATGCGGGAGGCCGACGGCGCCTGGGTCGGCTGGTCCGGCGCTCCCGACCTGGCGCACGAGCCCTTCGAGGCCGACGACATGCTGCTGGTCCCGGTCACGCTCAGCGCCGTCGAGATCGAGCGCTACTACGAGGGCTTCTCCAACGCGACCCTCTGGCCGCTCTACCACGACGTCATCGCGCCGCCCGACTACCACCGCCAGTGGTGGGACGCCTACCGCCGGGTCAACCAGCGCTTCGCCGACGCCGCCGCCGAGCAGGCCGCCGAGGGCGGCGTCGTCTGGGTGCACGACTACCAGCTCCAGCTCGTCCCACGCATGCTGCGCGACCTGCGCCCCGACCTGCGCATCGGGTTCTTCGACCACATCCCGTTCCCGCCCGTTGAGCTGTTCGCGCAGCTCCCCTGGCGCCGGCAGATCATCGACGGCCTGCTCGGGGCGGACCTCGTGGGCTTCCAGCGCAACGGCGACGCCGCGAACTTCGTCCGCTCCGCGCGCCGCCTCACCGGGTACACCACGCGCGGCCCGGTCATCACGATCCCCGACGCCGACGGGCGCCCCGGCCGGCACGTGCGCGCGTCGTCGTTCCCCATCTCGATCGACTCGCGCCGGTTCGACACGCTCGCCCGCACGCCCGAGGTGCAGGCCCGCGCCAAGGAGATCAAGGCCGACCTCGGCAACCCCGACACGCTGATGCTGGGAGTGGACCGGCTCGACTACACCAAGGGCATCCGGCACCGCATCAAGGCGTACGGCGAGCTGCTCGACGACGGCCGCCTCGACGTCGAGCACGCCACGCTCGTGCAGGTGGCGAGCCCCAGCCGCGAGAACGTCGGCGCGTACCAGGAGCTCCGCGAGCACGTCGAGGTCCTCGTGGGCCGGATCAACGGCGAGTACGGCGAGCTGGGCCACTCCGCGATCCACTACCTGCACCACTCCTACCCGCCGGAGGAGATGGCGGCGCTCTACCTCGCGGCCGACGTCCTGCTGGTCACCTCGCTGCGCGACGGCATGAACCTGGTCGCCAAGGAGTACATCGCCGCCCGCTCCGACGACCGCGGCGCGCTGGTGCTGAGCGAGTTCACCGGCGCCGCCGACGAGCTCTCCCCCGGCCCGCTGCTGGTCAACCCGCACGACATCGACGGCATGAAGGACATCATCGTGGCCGCCGCGACCATGGATCCCAAGGAGCAGCGGCGCCGCATGCGGCGCCTGCGCCGCAAGGTCCTGGCCGACGACGTCGCCAAGTGGTCGGAGACCTTCCTCGGCGTCCTCACCGCGGTGCCCCCGCGACCGCTCACCGTGGACCCGCGCGCCTCGGAGCCCCGCCACCACAATCTGAGGGACGCCCTGACGGCGTTCACCACGGTGCCCGACGGCATCCCCGCGCGGGGCCGGCTCGCGCGCATGGGCAACGGGAACGGGCGGCGCAAGAAGCCCACGACCGGGTGGCTGCTCGCCTCCGACTTCGACGGCACCCTCGCGCCGCTGGTCGACGACCCCAAGTCGTCCACCATGACCCGCGCCGCGCGCACCGCCATCGAGCAGCTGCACACGGTCGCGCAGGAGGTGCCCGTGCGGCTCGCGCTCGTCTCCGGGCGGGACCTGTCCGACCTCGCCGAGCGGTCGGTCGCCCCCGACGGCACCTTCCTCGTCGGCAGCCACGGCGCGGAGGCCGGCCGGGCCACGAGCACCGGCGTCGAGCAGGTGCCGTTCCACCTGACCACCACCCAGTCCGGCCAGCTCGACGCGCTCGTCGCGGGGTTCGAGTCCGCCGTCTCGGGCCGCGAAGGGGCGTGGGTGCAGGTCAAGCCCGCCGCCGCCGTCGTGCACACGCGCCTGGCAAGCGTGGACGACGCCGCCGCCATCACCGTGGCCGCCGACGAGGTGGCCGCCAACCTGGGGCTGCCCACCATGCACGGCAAGGACGTGGTCGAGGTGTCGGTGGTGACCACGAGCAAGGGCGAGGCGCTGCGCCGCCTGCGCGGCACCGTCGCGGCCGAGCTGGGCGTCGAGAAGGTGCGCGTCATGTACGCGGGCGACGACACCACCGACGAGCAGGCGTTCGGCGCGCTCGAGTCCGGGGACCTGACGATCAAGGTCGGGACGGGCGACACGCTCGCCTCGCACCGCGTGCCCGACCCCGACGCGCTGGCCGCCGTCCTCTCGGGGCTGGCGCGCACGCTGCGCGGCGAGGGCTGACCGGATCGTGACCCGCCCGATACCGCCGCCTTGACGAACCGGGGTACGATCGCGCTGCAACAGTGTCACCGCCGACACGTGAGTGGAAGCAACGGCACCCGACCACAACGGATCGTCCGGCACGTACCTGCCGGTGGAGGGATGTACTAGTCATGGCTACGGTCACTTTCGATCACGCGACTCGCGTCTACCCGGGCACTGAGCGCCCGGCCGTCGACCAGCTGAACCTGGAGATCGAGGACGGCGAGTTCCTCGTCCTCGTCGGCCCGTCCGGCTGCGGTAAGTCCACGTCCCTGCGCATGCTCGCAGGCCTCGAGGACGTCAACGGTGGGCACATCTTCATCGGCGACCGCGACGTCACCGACGTGCAGCCCAAGGACCGCGACATCGCGATGGTCTTCCAGAACTACGCGCTGTACCCGCACATGTCGGTGGCGGACAACATGGGCTTCGCCCTGAAGATCGCTGGCACGCCCAAGGCGGAGATCCGCCAGCGCGTCGAGGAAGCGGCGAAGATCCTCGACCTCACCGAGTACCTGGACCGCAAGCCGAAGGCCCTCTCGGGTGGTCAGCGTCAGCGCGTCGCCATGGGCCGCGCCATCGTGCGTCAGCCCCAGGTGTTCCTCATGGACGAGCCGCTGTCGAACCTCGACGCCAAGCTCCGCGTCCAGACCCGTACGCAGATCGCGTCGCTGCAGCGCCGCCTGGGCGTCACCACGGTCTACGTGACCCACGACCAGACCGAGGCCCTGACGATGGGTGACCGCATCGCGGTCCTCAACGCCGGCATCCTGCAGCAGGTCGGCACCCCGCGCGAGATGTACGACCGCCCGAACAACGTGTTCGTCGCCGGCTTCATCGGCTCCCCCGCCATGAACATCGGCACGTTCGACGTCAAGGAGGGCACGGTCCAGGTCGGTTCGGCCAGCGTGCCGCTCGAGCGTTCCATCGCGAGCAGCATGTCCGAGGCCGACGCCGGCAAGGTGACCCTGGGCTTCCGTCCCGAGGCGCTCGACGTCGTCCCGGTCGGCACGGCCGGCTCGTTCGACGTCGAGGTCAACCTCGTCGAGGAGCTCGGCTCGGACGCGTTCGTCTACGGCACGCTCAAGGGCGACGCCGCCGACGTCCACCTGACCGCCGGCGAGAGCAACCAGCTCATCGTGCGCATCGACCCGCGGACCGTGCCGGACAAGGGCGACGTCATCGCCGTCTCGATCCAGGCCGGCCACTCGCACGTGTTCTCCGCGACCTCGGGCGAGCGCCTCGGCTGATCACACGACTGATCCCTCGACTCGCTGAGGGAACGGTTACATCCTCGGGGTGTGTTGCTGTCGCTGGTCGAGCTTGTCGAGGCCCAGGTCTCGACAAGCTC